>CADBTO010000361.1 GCA_902797565.1 uncultured Lachnospiraceae bacterium | reverse complement strand
AGTTCAGGATCCACGCCAGCTCCGCATGGCAGCTGACATGGGACTGGAAATAAATGCAGTTTTCTTTTGGATCCAGCCCTGCTGCAATATATAAGGCATACAGGGAACGCGCATTTTTCCGGAATGCCGCCGGCTCCTGCCGGACAGTCAGGGAATGCAGATCCATGACGCCAAAAAAGCACTCATACGTTTCATGGAGGTTCACCCAGTTCTTTAGTGCCCCAAGGTAGTTACCCAGTGTCAGGACATTGGTCGCCTGCATCCCGCTGTAAAGCACCTGCTTCTTTTCACCTTCCATCGTTTTCTCAAACCTCCTAAAAAATGATCATTATGCAGGATCCGCCTGCGGATATACCGATAGGTATAATCCTCCCCTTTTTCCGCATTCATCCGCAAAAGCCCCTGCAAGAGCCGCTTTGTTTCCGGATGGATCAGATAATGCTTCACCCCCCGCTGGAAATATTCCAGCGGAGAAGCATCCGTATACTGCTCCTTCAGATAATTCTTGCTTGCAGAAACACGATCCACAAACATCTCCACCACATAACGCTCCGGCATCTTCATACCGACCATCGGATCCGCCTCTCCTTTGAGGGAGTAATCAATCCAATACTCCATATGGTGCTTGTTCCTGCCCTTGTGGTGGAGCCACGCAAGAGTCACGCCCTTGTCCTCGCGTTCCGCATTGTTCGGGCTGCGGTCTCCCTGGTAATACTTTGCCCCTACCAGAAATTCCGTCGGGGAATATTTGGAAAGGTCATGCATCAGCCCCTGCCAGTACAGCCCCGCCCGAAAGCACCCTGCCATCACCAGATGCCTGTGGCGGGTGATCGTCTTGAAATGCTCGATTGCCTTGATCATCGCTTCCCTCCATCCCCTCTCCGCGCTTCGGCACTGCCTTTACCGGCTTCTCTGCCGCTCCGGCAGGAACCTTCGCAGGCTTCCGCCCGGTTCCTTCCGCCCCAGGCTCTTCTGACGCCTGCTTCCCGCTCCCTTCTGCTTCCGTTTTTACCGCCAGACGTTTCACGGCTCCCGCAGGCTCCTCCGCCAGCTGCTTTCCACTCTCTTCCGCTCCAGGTTCCTCTGACGGACGCTTCCCGCTTCCTTCCACCTTGGGCTTCTCCGCCGCCTGCTCCACGCTTTCTTCCGCCTCAGGCTCCTCCGCAGTTTTTCCTCTGGCTGCCCCCGGCACCCGCTGGCGAGGCCCCCGCAGCTCCTTTGGCAGCTTCCGGCAAACAAAGATGGAAATCGACCCCCCCGGCACATTCTGGGTCTGCTGGTTCGAAAGCAGCTCCCCATCCTCGTTCCAGTCCCCCAACAATGTATTCGTCACATAATACCATCTCCGCCCATCCGGCAAATAGGGTAATGCAAACAGTTCCTCTCCATAATAAAAGTTCATCGCAACGAGGATATCCTCACTGGCTGTATTTCCATAGGCACCATTGTACAGGATGCTGATTCCCTTCTTTTCCCCGCCGATATCCCCGTACAAAATCCACGGCTCCCGGCCATGGTAAGAGACTTCCGGAAACCCTTTCCCTTCTATATCACTTCCTTGCAGCGGAACCGGCTTGGAAAGGATGCTGTGCTTTTTGCGGAATTCTATCAGCCGCTTGACATACTGGGCCAGATCCGAAGATGATTTCGTTTTGGAAAACTGTACCCAGCCGATCGCATTATCCTGCCCGTAAGGATTGTTGTTCCCTCTCTGGGTATTCAGCCGTTCGTCCCCCGCATTGATCATCGGAATTCCCTGAGCCATCAGGACTGCACAAAGCGCTGTCCTGACAGCAGCGATCCGCGCCTGCTGGATCCCCCGGTTTTTCGTTTCTCCTTCCATGCCATAGTTGAAACTGCAATTATAATTCGATCCATCCCGATTGTCCTCACCGTTTGCCTCATTATGCTTCTCCCCGTAGGAATAAGCATCGAGCAGTGTAAAACCCGTGGAAGAAGCCACATAGTTTACAAACCCGTAATACCGGTTCTGCCGCATCATCTGGTTCCGCAGTTCCGCCATCGAACCATCCAGATGGTTCTGCAGCCGCCGCAGCGGGTACAGGAACGCTTCATCATAAATAAACAGGTGCTTCTCCCCACGTTCCCTCCGCAGAAGTTCTTCAGAAAAATGATCATAAAATATCTTCGTATCGGAAAGGTACGGGCACTCCGCCGCCGGAGCCAGATCCAGGTTCTGCCCCAGCAGATGGAATCCGTCAATATGGTACTTCTTCACCCAGTACACGAGCAGCGTCTCGATGAACCTGCCAGACACCGGTTCCGGAAAAGACAGCTCCATCACCATTTCCATCCCCGCATCGTGGATGGCTCGAACCATCTCCCGCAGATGCACATCTGCATCCTTCCCCCCAAAATAAGCGCTTTTCGGAGCAAAATATTCCGCTTTGCCATACCCCCAGTAATTCGTGCCTTTCGGAGGGCCACATACCTGCATTGGTTCCCGGCGTTCCCTGGTATAACGAAGCCTGCTCTCGAACCGGATCTCTTCAAACTCATAGATTGGCATGAACTCCAGTGCCGTGATCCCCATATCAGACAAGGCGGGAAGCGCCGCAATAATCCCTTTATAATTTCCCTTCCTGCCCCGTCCCAATGCCTGCTGCATCGTGAAACCGCGCATATGGAGGCGGTACATGACAAGTTCCTGGGCAGGCAGGCGTTCCCGCCGCTCCTCCTGCCAGAGCAGCCCGGTCTGGGGCACCAGCCCGTATACCTCATAGTTTTTGTCATGGCGGCTCTCATCCATCCACTGCTCCCGGCCACTGACCAGCCCGGCAAACGCATCCATCCGAATCCGATGTCCAATCCGGATCCGGTACTTGACCTGCCTCCAGTCCAGCCCGCCTACCAGGACAGAACAAACCCGTCCAATGCGAAAAGCCTCTGGAATCACAACCTCACATATCTGTTCGCCTGAAGCCAGTTCATAAAAGACCAGTGCCGCTTCCTTCCCGGGTTCCGCCTCAAAGCAGAAAGCTGCCTTTGTCCCAACACGGGAAGCCCCAAAATGCTGGAAATCCCCCCTGGAAACCTCTACTTTCATTGGATCCACCATCAACTGCCGCCTTCCTGTGATCACTACTGCGTCTGCCATATCCGCCGGCATGCAGGAATCCTCCCGCATACCGCTTCAAAGCCCCGAATAGCTACACGAATATATCCCGATCCACACATCCGCCATCAGAAAAAATTTGTTCATAATTTTAACATATCCAGATCACAATTTCCAGTAAAAAATCATCTTTTTCACTGCAAACTGGCATATCCTGCGGCAGCAGCCTGCTCTTCTTCGTCCGTTTCGATATTTTCGATCCGATACGAACTCCCTTCTTCAAAATACCGGTACAAATAGACTTCGTCTTCGTCAAAAGCCGTCCCGTTCGCATCCACAGGCAATAATGCAATATAGGTATAACCCGTTTCCTCTACGTCATACACCGCAAGGATCTCGCAGTCCTGCATGCTCCCGTCGGCAAGCTCCAATGTCACCATAACATCCACGTCTTCCGTGTTTTTTTTCATCCTCTTCCCCCTTGTATCATTTGCATCCGCCGCTGCCTGCAAATCCCCGTATGACACGGATCAGGCACCCTGCGCTCCCCCGACTGCCTCCCGGATAAAGCGGGAAGGATAGAGGATCTGGTTCGACCATCTGGAAAAAACCGAAAAGACCAGCAGCGCCTTCGCTCTGGTCATCGCTACATAAAACATCCGCCGTTCCTCCTCCAGCTCTTCCCGGGACTGGATCCTGCGGGATGGCGTGAATCCTTCGCATGCTCCGGCTATGATCACCGCCTGGAACTCAAGCCCCTTGCAGCTATGGAAGGTATGAAGCGACACGCCCTCATCCGGCTTCTCCCTGCGGCAGCGCTGTTTCTCTTTTTCGTAAAATTCCAGAAATTCGGATATTCGTTTGAATCCTTCCAGCTGTCTTTCAAAAGATCCAGCTACCTCCAAAAGTTCCTGTATTGGCACCCCATCACGGAGAGACACCTCAAACAGGTATGCGTCATAACCTGCCGCGCTGCGCAGAAACCGCACTGCGGCAGCAGGCGACATTCTGCCGATCCGCTCCAGCATACTGGAAAACGCATACACGCTTTGCTTTTCCTCTGCAAAATACAGGGACGCCTCCCATCTTCCAAAATCCACCGGATCCGAATAAAGTCCATCCCGACCCAGTGCCCTGTCCGGGTGGTTCATCACCTGCAGTACCAGCGCCAGAGAGCGTTCCCCTGCCGCCAAACGCAGATAGGCTTCCAGATCCCGGCAGACAAAATGGCCAAACATCCCCGGTTCCCGCGCCTCCTGCTTCCGGCCGGCAGGAACTTTTGCCGGAATGTGCGCTGCCTGCAGCCCCTGCAGAATCGCATCCGCCTGGAACCTGTTCCGGTATAATATGGCAATATCACAAGTCTGGAGCCCCAGCGCCAAAAGCTGCGCTGCCACTTCCGCAATGCGCCCTGCTTCCTGCGCCTGGGTTTTGTTTTCCATATACCGGATCTGCCCCGCCCCATTTGCGGCCGGAAAGATTTCCTTCTCAAAACGCAGTTTATTTTTTTTGATCAAATTGCAGGAAAGTGCTGTGATACTGCGCTGGCACCTGTAATTCCTCCGAAGCACGATCACCTCTGCATCCGGAAAATCCTTTGGAAAATCCAGCAGGAGCTTGGGAGACGCACCCCGGAATCCATAGATCGACTGGTCTTCATCCCCAACCACGAACAGGTTTCTCCGCAGCCCGGCAAGCTGCCGCAGCACCGCATACTGCATCGGGTTCATATCCTGCGCCTCATCTACAAGAAAAAATGAAAAACGCTGCTGCCAGATGCGCAGCTGCTGCGGCTCCTCCTGAAAAAGCCGGAAACAAAGCGAAACCATATCATCAAAATCCACCATCCCGGCACGCTGCTTCTCCCTGGCATAGGCGCTTTCAAGCTGCCTCAGCTTCGCGACCCCCTCCTCCCCGGAGCATCCGGGAAACAGTGCCGCCGCTTCCTGCTGCAGGGCACGCATTGCCATCTCCGTCCGGGTGTCCTGTGCATCCACGGCACCGGAAATTTGCAAAAGCCCTAACGCCCTGGAAAGCCGATCCAGAATCATATCCTGCCCCGGCCCCGCCGTATCCCCGTCTATCCGAATCAGTTTTTTGGAAACCGCATGCAGAATGGCATGCCTTCTTTTCTCCGGCAGGATATGCGCCACCCTGTCCCGATAGGCGGAATGCCTCAGAAAATACAGATATGCTGCATGGAACGTGCCAAAGGTGACCCCTGCGTCATCTCCCTCCATCCCTTCCATAAACCGCTGCTTCATTGCCGCAGCCGCATCCCTGGTAAACGTGATCACCAGGATCCCGCTGCCGGGCACACCCCGGTCCCGGACCAGCCAGCGGATCCGCTCTGTCAGAACCGCTGTCTTCCCGGAGCCTGGACCGGCAAGGACCAGCGCCGGCCCTTCAAAATGCCGGACTGCCTTCTGCTGGTCCTCATCCAGTACAAAACCTCCTGTTTTCCCCATACCTCTCTCCCCCAATATGCCCATTCCCCAAAATAAACGTTCAGGCCTGCTCCAGCTTCTGGACTGCTGCCTGGATCCGCTCCAGAGACGCCTGCTTCCCGATCGCCTCCAAAAGCTCCGTTGCACCGCCCGGCGTTGTCTGCCGGCCGGAAAGTGCCGTCCGGATCGGCCACATGACAAAACCGATCTTGTATTCCTTCTCCGCCGCAAATTCCTTGAGACGGGCAAACAGCGCATCGTTACTGTAATCTTCCTGCTGCTCTAATACAGGCAGCACCTCCTGGAGCAGCGTAAGTGAATTCTCCGGCGTTGTCTTCATCTTCTTGTGCCGGTACAGCTCTGTGTCATAGTCTCCTACCGCAGCAAAGAAGTCTACCATTTCCGGAATATCCTGGAATGTCTCGATCCTGCTTTGGATCATCCCCGCAATCTTCTCCCTGTTGCAAAAATCCGGCACCTCACGTTCCAGAATCGGCATCGCATATTCCTGGAAATCCGAAAATTCCATTTTTTTGATGTATTCGCCATTCATCCAGCGAAGCTTCGTCATATCAAAAACAGCTGGCGCCTTGTTGATCCGATGGTAATCAAAGGTTGCCACCAACTCCTCCAGGCTCTTGATCTCCTCATTATCCTCCGGACTCCAGCCCAAAAGCGCCACAAAATTCACCACGGCTTCCGTGACAAACCCCTGTTCGAGCAGATCCTCATAGGAAGAATGCCCGCTGCGCTTGGAAAGCTTCTGGTGCTCCTCATTCGTAATCAGCGGACAGTGGATATACTTCGGCACTTCCCAGCCAAACGCCTCATACAGCCGGTTGTATTTCGGCGACGAGGACAGATACTCATTGCCCCGTACCACGTGCGTGATCCCCATCAGATGGTCATCCACCACATTCGCGAAATTATAAGTCGGGAACCCATCCGACTTGATCAGGATCATATCATCCAGTTCTTCATTCCGGACACTGATATGCCCATAAATCTCGTCATCAAAAGACGTCTCCCCTTCCCTGGGATTGTTCTGGCGAATGCAATACGGCAGGCCCGCGTCCAGCTTCTCCTGCACTTCTTCCGGCGTCAGGGAAAGGCAGTGCTTGTCATAGATGGCAATATCCTTTCCGGCAATCTCCTGGTGCAGTCCGGCAAGCCGCTCTTCCGTGCAGAAACAATAGTATGCCTGGCCTTTTTCAATCAGCTCCTTCGCATACTTCAGGTAAATCCCCTGCTCCTGACGCTGGCTCTGGACATAGGGACCCACATCCCCTCCCAGATCCGGCCCTTCATCCCAGGACAGGCCCGTCCCTTTGAGCGTCCTGTAAATAATATCCACCGCACCGTCCACCAGACGCCCCTGGTCTGTGTCCTCAATCCGAAGCACAAAATCCCCGCCCTCATGCTTTGCGATCAGATAAGCATAAAGCGCTGTCCGTAAATTCCCCACATGCATTCTGCCCGTCGGCGAAGGCGCAAACCTAGTCCTGATTTTCATCTCCACTTCTCCTTCTTCTTTATCTTTCTTCTTTTATTTCTTCTTTAATTTTTCTGCCCGGCCTGTGCCGCATATGCCTGCCTGGCCTGCAGCCGCACGCCCCTCAGGCAGCTGCTGCCTGGTCCAGCCCGCAAAGCCGGTCCACAGAACTGATAATTTCCAGAATTTCCGGCACATAATAATCATGCTCCTTCATCAGGCGGTCGATCTCATCCCGCTCGCTCTTGACCCCTTTGGTATTCTCCTGGATCATTTCCCGAACCTTTTTCCGTCGATCCACCATATCCTTCTGGACATTCTCCATAATCTCGGAATCCGAAAGGGCATTATAGCGCTCCAGCCAGATTTTCGCATCTGAAAGTTCCAATGAAGACAAAAGCTCCAGCAGCTTCCTGTTCCAATACTCCAGGTCATCACTGTCTTTATCATATGCCTTCATCCGACGAATATAATTCTGGTACTTTTCGTATACAAAGGTCAGCTGCGCCGCACTCTGTACCTCGAACTTCTCCTGCTGGTACTTGACTGCACGGGTCACATTGGCATACTGCATCCGCGCAATATTAAGTGCAGCAATCGTCTTATTGAGTTCCCGCACTAATACACCCCGCCGGTTCTTCATATTCATCTGGTACAACAGGACACCCATCCCCGCAATCGCGCAGATCAGGAACAGAATCGTATAAAACGGGCGCAGGTCAATCGTGTAAACCAGCCTGCCCAGCACAAACAGAAATACCATCACAGAAGCTAAAAGCAGCATCAACAGAATCGAAACCATCCTCAGCCGCCTCTTTCCGCTGCCATAGGAATCCCGTTCCACCTCTATCTCGCCCTTCCTGGCCTCAAACTGGCGGACCTTTTTCTTTGCCTCATCCTGCTGCCGCTCATTCTCCTCCATCCTGGCAATGATCTGCGGCATATCATTCTCACACTCCGACAGGACGCGGATCTGCTTGTCCGTCACCTCCCTCGGCGCCTGCTCAAACTGCCGCCGCGAGGTCTGGATCGTCGCAATGGTCTCTGCCGCGATCCCGATCTCCTTCGCGCGTTTCTCCGGCATCCGGGCCAGCCGCTGGATGTCCTCCAGGGAATTGGTCAGCATCCGGTACTCTGCCTTCGCTGCCTCGATCTCCCTGGTACTGCCGATGATCTGTTCACAGGAATCCAGGATATAGCGTTCCAGCTTCTTCGGATTCTCCCAGTCATCAATCTGCCGTACCCGCTCTCGAAGCCGGTCAAATGAAGCGTCAATATCCCGGCTCTTCTCCTTGCTTTTTCCAAATCCAAACAAAATTTCATTCTCCTGGCATCAAGTGCCGTATCGCATATCTAAATTCTGCACAACGCAAAATAGTCTGCCTTCCAGCCGGAAACAATCCCCTGGATGCTTTCCTCCTGCGCATCGCCTTCCCCCGCTTCCATCGGCAGGTGTTCCAGCCGCTCTCCAAACTCCTGGCTGCTCTTCCCGGCAATAGCCGCCGCATAGATTTTTTTCAAAGAATCCACCTGGCTCTGCCGCAGTCCGTAATTTTTCACCCCTGCCTCAAATCCCACCTCGTCCTGATCCAGGCATAACGCATAGAACATTGAAAACAAGGAGTTCATCCGGTGATTCT
>CADBTO010000360.1 GCA_902797565.1 uncultured Lachnospiraceae bacterium | reverse complement strand
CACAGCCAAAGCGAACCATATCCGTGTCCCGCGACTTTCGGTGTGACCTGCTCGTTCCCGTCATATACAACGCTTCCAAAAGGTTGGTCTTGCCCTGCGCATTTTCCCCGCGCAGGATATTGATCCCGGGATCCAGCTCCAGAGAAAGGCTCTCATAATTCCGGAAATCCCCCAGGTCAATGGATTTGATCTGCATCCCGGCTCAACCCTTCTCCACAATCAGGCTCTTTCCGGCAAATTCGATCGTTTCCCCGCCATAAAGCTTCCTGCCCCGGCGTTCGTCCACTTCGCCATTCACCTTCACCTCGCCCCCCTGGATACAGATCTTCGCTTCAACACCGGAATCCACCAGCCCCGCTTTTTTCAGTGCCTGTCCCAGTTTGATATATTCTTCACCACTTCTGATCGTTACTTTCACGATTGAAAACTCCTTTTTTCTTGCATGAACGTTTGATTCGAAAATTCAGATTCTACGACACAAAATTCACCGGCAGGATGATGTACTGATAACTTAGATCATCCGCACGGATATACACCGGTGAACGATGATTGATAAAGTACGCCGTAATTTTCTCATCATCTACAACACGCAGCGCATCCATCAGGAATTTGGGATTAAAGCCAATCTTCTGATCCATCCCTTCCTTTTCGTCCACCTCAATAAAATCATCCATCGACCCCAGCATCCCCTGGATACTGATCTCAATCCCTTCATCCGTAATGTCAAAAATAATCGGCTTTTTATCCCCTTCTTTGATCATCATCGAAGCGCGGTCGATGCAGTCATAAAATTCCCGCTTGCCAAGCACCACCTTGGTCTCCGTCTGGCTTTCCAGGATATAAGCGATATTGACGAATTTTCCATCCACAAGCCGGGACATCACCTTGGTCCGTTCAAATTCAAAGAATACAGAATTATCATCAATATAGACCCGAACCATCCGCTCTGCGTCATCCCCAAGGATCCGCACGATTTCATTCAACGTCTTCCCGGGAATAATGATCTCCATATCTCCGCTGCACGCATCAACCTGCTGCTCCCGGATCGCAATCCGATGCCCATCGAGCGCCACAACACGCAGCGTCCCATCCTGTAAATGGAAGCATTCTCCGGTCATAACCGGATGGATATCCCCCTCCGCCAGGAACGCAATGGTCTGCCGGATCATATCGTGCAGGGCAAATTCCGAAAGATCAAAATATTGTTCTTTTGAATATTTGGGCAGATAGGAAAAATCATCCGTAACCCTGCCCATCAGATTGAACTTCGCCCGTTCACATGTAATCTGTGTGGCATAATTTTCAAAGACATTGATTTTTACAAGATTATCCGGAAGCTTCCGTATAACATCCGAAAGGATTCGTGCATCAAGCGCCACCGTTCCCGGTTCAACAATCGTTCCATCAATTACTGTATCAATGGCCATATTCAGGTCATTCGATAAGAGCCGGATCACATCACCGGAAGCATCCAGAACAATACATTCCAGAATAGACATGGTCGTTCGCGGAGGAATCGCTTTGATTGCAATATTGATTCCCCGCATCAGTTCCTTCTGTTCGCATTCAATGATCATAATCTTTCATATTCCTCCGTCGATAAATCCTGGATTCCGGAGAAATCAGGATTTATGTCATTTATTTAGTGTAGGGTAGTAACCGTAGTAGTAATGCCTGTGGATATGTGGAAAAACCCCAACATGCTTGGTTTTCCGACATACCACGCAAAAATTAAATCAAAAAATCCTGTTGTTTTCCTGTGGGTATCCTGTGTAATTTCCCCGCTTTTCTGTGGATAAGAAAAACCTCACATGGTCAAAAGTGTCCTTTTACACAAAGTTATCAACAGGGTTGATTTCTTTTTTCAAGATATCCACTTCCTGACGGAAGGTTTCATTGCTATTATATTCTTCACGGATCTTGTCTACGCCATGCAGAATGGTAGCATGGTTGCGCCCGCCCAGGAACGAACCCACGCCGTCCAGCGTTTCATTGGTCATTTCCGTGCAAAGGTACATCGCAATCTGCCGGGGTTTGGATATGGCAGCTTTGCGTGTTTTGGACTGCATATCTTCGATTGTCAGGCCATAATGCTCCGCCACAACTTCGATGATGAGCTGCGGCGTGACCTCTTTCGGTGCGTCCGGTGTAATGAAGTCATGGAGCTCTTTTTTTGCGATTTCCAGCGTGACTTCCCGGATATCCGGCTGCATCCGCTGGACGGCCAGCACCTTGTTCAGCGCGCCTTCCAGCTCCCGAATGTTGGTCTTGAGGTTTGTAGCGATATAATCGAAAACTTCGTTGGAAATCAGCATCCGGTCTTTGGCGGCTTTTTTCTGCAGGATTGCCATCCTGGTTTCATAGTCCGGCAGTCCAATATCTGCAATCATACCCATCATGAAACGGCTGGTATACCTTGTTGCCAGGGTTTCCAGGTCTTTGGGCGGCCGGTCGGAGGACAGGACAATCTGTTTCCCGACAGAATGCAGGGCATTAAAGGTATTAAAAAACTCCTCCTGGGTACTTTCTTTTCCGATGATGAACTGGATATCATCGATCATAAGGACATCGACGGTCCGGTATTTCTCACGCAGCCGGGACATGGCAGTATAATCCTCCCGATTGTTCCGGATGGCATTGATGACCTCATTGACAAATTCCTCAGATGTGACATAAAGCACCTTTTTTGTGGAGTCACGTGTCAGGATATAATTTCCGATGGCATGCATCAGGTGGGTTTTTCCTAATCCGGGACCGCCATGGACATAGAACGGGTTGTAAGAGCCTCCTGGAGACTCTGCGACAGACAATGCGACACTGTGGGCGAAGCGGTTGTTGCTGCCGACCACAAAGGTGTCAAAGGTGTAACGCCGGTTGATATTGGAATACTGGATGCCGGTCAGCCCGAACCCCGCGTCATTGGAGAAGGAATAGGGATCGAATTCCAGCTGTTCCATCTGCTGCGGGACAAATTCTATCTCGTATGTCTGCTTCGTCAGGACCGCAATGGCTTCCGTCATCATTTTTTTGTAGCGATTTGTG
>CADBTO010000359.1 GCA_902797565.1 uncultured Lachnospiraceae bacterium | reverse complement strand
TGGGGGAGATTTGTGCGCAGGCGGCGCAAACTCCGACTGTGCGCACACAAAGGGGGTCTTAAATCATGACAAAGTGCGACCTGGTGACGGGGTTTCTCGGCGCAGGCAAGACGACCTTTCTAAAGCGCTATGCCCGTTACCTGATGGGGCGCGGCGAGAAGATCGGGATCCTTGTAAACGATTATGGCGCAGTCAGTATTGACCGGGCGCTGCTTCTGGAAGAACTGGGCGGGCAGTGCGACATCGAGATGGTGGTGTCTGGGGATGCGGATTGCCGCCGTAGGCGGTTCAAGACAAAGCTGATTGCGTTCGGGATGGATCCGGTGCCCTATGACAGGGTGATTGTGGAGCCGTCCGGCGTGTATGATGTTGACGAATTCTTTGACGTACTGTATGAGGAACCAGTGAACCGCTGGTTTGAACCGGGCGCGGTTACGGCGCTTGTGGATGCACGGCTGCCGGAATCATTATCCGAAGAATCGGATTATATTATCTGTTCGCAGATTTCGGCAGCCAGCAGTGTGATATTTTCGCATATGGACGAGGCAACGGAAGAAGAGTTATCCCGGACGATCGCCCATATCAACCGGGCAATGCAGCGGTGGGGCTGTATGAGGACACTGTCCCGGCAGGACAGCTTTCTCTATGCCAGGACCTGGGAGCAGTACACCGATGCGGATTTTGCGCAGATTGCGTCTGCGGAGCGCGTTGGGTTTGACCATGAAAAGCTGTTTTTGCAGGAAGGGCAAGGGGGCTTTGGTTGCCTGTTCTTCTTCGAGCGGCTGCGCGGATCCGAGGTGCAGATTCGGGAAAAAATCACGAGCATTATCCGTAATCCGAAATGTGGGAATGTCATCCGGGTCAAGGGGTATGTCCCCAGGGACGGGGCATTCCTGGAAATCAACGGGATGGCTGGAAACATCAGCATCAAACCATCGGAGACAGGCCAGGACGTGTTGATTGTTGTGGGCGAGCAGCTTTCCGGGGAAGAGATAGAAACTGAGCTGGAAGCTGAGATAGAAATATAGATAGAATCTGAGATAAAAACTCAGAACGAAATCATAGGAGGTGTTTTGACATGAAAAAAGCAAGAAGGATCCTTCGTTCAATCCAGGCACAGACGATTCGGACAAACCTGCTGCTTGTGGCGATTCTGCTTTTCCTGATGGGAGAAAAGGCAGATCCGGATACAGAGGAAGGGCAGGATCAGCTGAAGCGGCTGAAACTGATCGCACTGGGACTGAATCTCACAAATTTTTTGGTGACGATTTCGGAACTTTTTGCAAAGGATGAGTGAATGCGGGGGGATGGAAACCACCCCCCCTGCGCGATTTATAAGACTTTTTCAAGAAAGTCTTGCAGGAAGCGCCGGTAGTCATCCGGAGCTGTGAAGATGGAACTGGCATGATCGGCTCCGGGGATCAGATGCAGTTCACTGTATCCGGCGTTTGCTTCGTGCATGCGTTTGCTATGCTCGCAGGACACATAAGAATCCGCATCACCGTGTATGAACATGATAGGAATCTGGTTGTCTCTCAGGCTTTTGATCGGGCACATCTGGCTGAATGAATAACCGTAACGTGCGCGGACGGTCAGGTTCCCATAAGGGATGGCCAGCGTGGGCATATTCCGGCTGCGCAGGATGCCCTTGAGCACGTTCGTGATATCCGAAAAACCGCAGTCTGCCACGGCAAAGCTGACATTCGGCTGATAGCCCAGCGCTGCGACGGTTGTGGCAGCACCCAGGGATTCGCCATGAAGCCCCAGGATGATGGACTCGCCGAACCGATTGCGCGTATCGTTTATGACTTCGCAGAGATCCTGTCCTTCGCGGATGCTGTAGGTACAGAAGGTTGGTTCGTTCTCCCCGTGGCCCCGCAGGTCATAGAGGATGCAGTTGAATCCGGCGTCCAGGTACAGTTTCGTGTATTTCAGCGAGCCGTAGCGGTTATCGGTGTGTCCGTGGGAGAAGATGACATAGCGGTTGCTTTCCTGCGGATTTTTCAGGAACAGGGCATGGAGTGTATAGCCGTCATAGCTGTCTATGGTATATGTCTGGCTTTCCAGAGAATCCAGCCAGCTGATGTCGTAGTGCTCCGCCTGCCAGGTCTTGGCTTCGTCCAGGGTCTGCCGGTAGCCATTCAGCGTGTACTTGGCGATCAGGTCACTCCCCAGAGCGGCAGTCGCGAGCAGCCCCGCCCCGCTCAGGGCGATTTTTTTGAGAAGTTTTGCTTTCATAGAATATGGAATCCTTTGCTTGAAAAATGGTGTGTGTCTTTCCCGTTTATGATACCTCGCACAGCAGTAAAATGCAAGTGGGCTAACTGCGACTGTGCGTTGTTCGCCAGGCAATGGTGCGACCCTGAGCAAAGCGAAGGTGCGCACCATGCCACAGAAGCGGTGCTGTTCATCAGCGTGTCTGATGAACAGCACCGCAGTATCGAAT
>CADBTO010000358.1 GCA_902797565.1 uncultured Lachnospiraceae bacterium | reverse complement strand
GATGCAGTGGATACGGCGTATTACCTGCGGCATGGGGAGAACCGTTATGCGGAGCTGTTCCGCAGGGACCAGGAACGGATCGGGAAGCTCGCGCAGCTGCGGGAGAAATACGGAAAGCTTAAGGAGAGCAGCCAGCTGCGGATTGCGGGACAACGGGAGAAGCTGCTTCGGAAGGACGCGAAGCTGGCGCGGATGGAGGAAAAGCTGGCAGCAAAAAGCGAAAAGCTGGATGAAAAAAACAGCCGGATCCAGGAACTGAAAGAAAAGAACGCGCGGCAAAAAGAAAAGCTTGGAAGCCAGAAAGAAAAGCTGGGCGGCCAGAAAGAAAAACTGGAGCAGCAGAAGGAGAAACTGGGGCAGCAGAAGCAGCGGATTATGGAGCTGAAACAGAAGCTGCAGGAGAAAAACCAGAAAATTAACGCGCTGCAGGCAGAACTTGGCCAGATCTATGCGCATCCTGCGGTACGGGCATATCTGAAGCTGAAACAGCTGCTGCCGCGTGCCAGGCGGACGATGCCAAGGATCGGCGCGGCACCAGTGCCTCCAGACGGGGATTTCCGTGAAGTCCGGGAGGAAGAGCCGGGAGAAGCCGAAGGGAAAAGGGGGGAACAGGATGGAACCGATTGATTTTGTCGTGACCTGGGTGGATGGAAATGATCCCGGGTGGCTGGAGGAAAAACGGAACGCGCTGGGCATGGCGGAATCTTCGGGCGACTCAGATGATTCCAGGAAACGCTATATGGATCTTGGCACGCTGCGTTACTGGTTCCGGGGGGTTGAGCGGTTTGCGCCCTGGGTACGAAACGTGTATTTCGTGACTTGGGGGCATGTCCCGGACTGGTTGGACTGTTCGAATGAGAAGCTGGTCATTATGAACCACCGGGATTATATTCCGGGGCAGTATCTGCCCACCTTTAATTCGCATACCATAGAAAATAATTTCCACCGGATACCGGGCCTGTCGGAACGTTTCGTGTATTTCAATGATGATGTGTTCCTGCTGCAAAAAACGGAACCGGAGGATTTCTTTGTGGGAAGCAGGCCCAGGGACATCCTGGCGTTCCAGCCGGTGATTGCGAATGAGAAAGACCATGTTATGCCCTATGTCTTCCTGAATAATGCCTGCGTGCTGGCGCGGCATTTCAAGAAGCGCGAAGGGGTTTTGGCCGCGCCGGAGCATTATTTCCATATCGGTTACCCGCCGCTGTATTTCTTTTATAATGCGCTGGAACTCTTCTTCCCCAGCTACACAGGCTTTTTTACGCACCACGGGCCCTCCCCTCTGCGGAAAAGCACGATCCGGCATCTTTGGGAAATCGAGTATGAGGTGCTGGATACGACCTGCAAACACCGTGTCCGCAGCCGCGGCGATGTGAGCCAGTACCTGTTCCGGGAATGGCAGAAGCTTTCCGGGGAGTTTGTCCCAACGAACATCCCCAGGGATCTGCGGCATATCCCGATCACGGATGACAGGCGGCAGCGGGAAGCGCTCTATCGCACCATTGCAAAGCAGAAGGCAAAATACCTGTGCCTGTTTGAGCAGTATACGCCGGATCCCCGGAAGGAAGAACGGATCAGGCGGGCGCTCTGCCGCGCGTTTGAAGAAGCGTTGCCGGAGCCAAGTTCATTTGAAAAAACGTTTGGGAAAGCGTAGGAAGATATGCGAAGGATCAACAATGATATCAAGCAGAAGAACATCCGCCCCCTGTATCTCCTGTATGGAGATGAGGCATACCTGAAGCGGTTCTGTAAAGCCAGCCTGGTCCGGGCGCTGGTGCAGGAAGGGGACCATATGAACCTTTCCGTCTATTCGGGACCGCGGACAGACCTGGACGCGGCGCTTGAGATGGCGGATACCCTGCCGTTTTTTGCGCCAAAGCGGGTGCTTCTGTTTGAAGATACCGGGCTGTTCAAGAAGAGCAATGAGCAGCTTGCCGCATACATCCCGAAGATTCCGCCGGAAAGCTGCCTGATTTTCGTGGAAGACGAGGTGGACAAGCGGAGCAAGACCTTCAAAGCGGCACAGAAAGTGGATGGTGTCTTCGAACTCTCCCGCCCTTCTGATGCGGAACTGAAAAAATGGATTCTTGGACGGATCCAGAAAGCCGGACGGAAGATCACAGCTTCTGCCTATGCGGCATTTTTCCAGCGGAGCCACGCCTCGATGGACCTGATGGAGATGGAGCTGGAAAAACTCATCTCCTACTGTGCAGATTCCGGGGAGATCACGCGTGAAGCGGTGGAGACGCTCTGCGCGGAAAATCCGGATTCCAAAGTGTTTGATTTGATTGACGCGCTGGGGGAGAAGAACCAGAAGAAAGCCTTCCATATATACCGGGATATGCTCCGGCAGAACCAGTCCGCGATGGGGATTATGGCACTTCTGGCGCGGAATTTCCGGCAGCTGCTCATCGTTTCTTCGATGGAGCGGCAGCGGTGCAGTGAAAAGGACATGCTTGCTGCTCTCTCACTGCGTTTTCCGGGCATTTTGCGGAAGATGAAGGCCAGTGCCCGGAATTTTTCAGAAAGGCAGCTTGCCGGGGCACTGGAACAGGCCGCTGCCTATGACGCAGCGATTAAGTCCGGCACCCTTACGGACACGATGGCTGTGGAGCTTTTGATCAGCGGGATTGTTTGAGGGCGGGG
>CADBTO010000357.1 GCA_902797565.1 uncultured Lachnospiraceae bacterium | reverse complement strand
CTTCAACTCAACAGATTTATCTGCCACTCCTTTGCTGTCAAAAATGCGATTTTCATATATTGTCTTATCAAAATGATAGGCCGGCTTCGTGTATGACACATCCAGTTCATCCGCACCGGTCAGGAACCCTTTGTTTGCCGCTGTTGCCGCAATGGAACGCGCATCCATCAGCGCCACCGATGCAATCTGCCCGTTCTGCAGCTTAGAGCCCTCCCGGTTCGGGAAGTTCCGCGTGGAATGACGGATCGAAAATCCGTTGTTCGACGGCGTATCCCCGGCACCGAAACACGGCCCGCAGAACGCGGTCTTCAGAATCGCACCCGTCTGCAGCAGATCTGCTGCCGCGCCATTCCGCAGCAGTTCCATATAGATCGGCGTACTCGCCGGATATACGGAAAGCGTGAACTCATTTGCCCCGATCGACCTGCCCCGCAGGATATCCGCCGCATCCGTGATATTCTCAAATCCACCGCCGGCACATCCCGCAATAATGCCCTGGTCTACATAGAGTTTCCCATCCACCACCTTATCTTTCAAAGAAAAGGCCACGTCTTCACCAAGCGATACCTTCGCGCGTTTCTCACAGTCATCCAGAATATCCATCAGATTTGCCTTGAGTTCCCGGATCGTATAGGTATTGCTGGGATGGAACGGCATTGCGATCATCGGTTCAATCTCCGCCAGATCCACCTCGATCATACCGTCATAATATGCCACGTCTGCGGGTTTTAATTCGGCATAATCTTCCGTTCTTCCGTGAATTTCGTAGTAGTTCTTAATCTCATCATCTGTCTGCCATATGGAACTGAGGCAGGTGGTCTCTGTCGTCATCACATCCACGCCAATCCGGAAGTCCGCAGACAGTTTTGCCACACCCGGTCCCACGAACTCCATCACCTTGTTCTTGACATAGCCTTTCTCGAAGACCGCCCCAATGATCGCAAGCGCGATATCCTGCGGACCCACACCCTTCCTGGGTTCGCCTTTCATATAGATCCCAACCACACCGGGCCTCGCGATATCATAAGTCCGGCCCAGCAGCTGCTTGACAAGTTCCGGACCTCCTTCGCCCACGGCCATCGTGCCCAGCGCACCATACCGGGTATGGGAATCCGATCCCAGGATCATCTTCCCGCCGCCAGCAAGAACCTCACGTGCAAACTGGTGGATCACCGCCTGATGGGGCGGCACATAGATCCCGCCATACCGCTTGGCACAGGAAAGGCCAAACATATGGTCATCCTCGTTGATCGTTCCGCCAACCGCACACAGGCTGTTATGGCAATTCGTCAGCACATACGGAATCGGAAACTGTTCCAGTCCGGACGCCCGTGCTGTCTGGATAATCCCTACATAGGTAATATCATGGCTGGTCAGTTTGTCAAATTTGATCCGCAGATCCTTCATATTCCCGGATGTATTATGCGCTTTCAGGATGCCATAAGCGATTGTCCCCTCCCGCGCTGCTTCCTTGTCCGCCGATACACCCAGGCTCTGCAGCTTTGCTGCCTCCTCCCCGTTTTCCGCCACGATCTCTCCGCCTTTCAGCAGATACGCGCCCTTTTCATACAATTTCATCTTCCGTATCTCCTCTTGTTTCTCTATATCTATGGTTCTTAACCCGCAGCTTTCACTGCTGGTCTTTCCATGCAAAATACTCTGCGTCCAGATCTTCCATCAAAGACGCCGCCTTGAACGGATCACCGGCCGCTTTCGGATCATAATCCCTGCCGGTCTTCCCGTTCATCTGTGCCAGTTCCTCCTCTGTGATCTGCGGACGGGACGGCTTCTCGTCCTTCTCCTGCTGCCTGGCTGTTTTCTCGTGCTCCACCTGTCCGGCTGTTTTTTTGCGCTCCATCTGCCTGGCTGCTTTTTCGTGTTCCTCCAGTCCAGCCGTTTTCGCGCCCTGTCCCTCCAGTCCTACTGCTTTTTCGCCCTGCTCAGACACTGGCCGCGCATTATCTGTACGCTCTCCAGCTTCGGGATCAACCCCAGCGGCTTTCCTTGCCTTCTTCCCAATGATTTTTGCAGCCTCTAAGGCTTTATTTTTTACCACGGATTCTTTCCCGGATCGGCTTTCACTCTCTTTTTCCCTGAAATCATCCGATCCTTTCTGTCCCAGCTCCTCCATACCATCATAGACGATAGACGCTTTCTGCCCATCTTCGGAATCCCGCACAGGAAGCTCCTGTCCCGTTTGCTTGAAATAGGCCGCGTTGATATGGATCTCCGGTTTCACATCCGCATAAGAAGGCCGGTCTGCTTCCTCGGTAAACTCTCCGGACTGCTTTTCCCGCTCGATCCGAATGTTTTCCTCTTCGATCAGCCGCATATACTTGTCTGTATCGCGCAGATCCTGGAGCTGTGCACGGAGTTCAAACTGGTTGTTATGAACCACTTCTTTCTCGTAATCCATCCGATCCTGCATATCCAGGATCACACCCTCCATCTGGTCCGCCGCTTCTTCAATAATCCTCTGGATCTGCGTCAGTGCCTGGTCTGTATACATCAAAGATGCCGCGTAGATATCCTGCGCGCTGCGCCGGGCATTATAGATGATGGTTTCCTGACTGCGCTTCTGTTCCAGCTCGCCGCGCTGCCTGGATTCCCTGGTCATCTCACTCTCCTGGAGCATGAGGTTCACGCACTCGCCAAGCTCACGCAGCTGTCCGACAGCCTCCTGCTTGTCGACCAGCACCAGTCCGTCCGGTGTGCCGATCTGAGCCTTTGCAAACAAGAGATGTAATTTTTTCAGTGCTTCCTCTGTACGCTCTGCAACTCCCATGTCCCACCCCTTTCGAATCGTAACACCACTCTACACTATACCATAGCCAGCCTGTTCGTACAACCAGTTTTTTCAAAAAAACTCGCTGAATTTGCGCAGTGGACAGAGTGCACGCTCAAGGATTCCGCGCATTTGCGCGATGGCGGTTCCAAAATTTGTAGCAGGAATTCCCTGCAGGCGCGCCTGCTCCAGACGGTACTGCATCTCTTTTTCTGGTAAAACACACCCACCGCAGTGTATCAAAAGGGCATATCTATGCAAATCTTCCGGAAATTCAATCCCCATCGTATGTTCAAAGACCAGCTCTTTTTTCTTCGTATATTCTTGTATCAACTTCGGCAATTTCTCCGTCCCGATATCCCCGCACGTCCTGTGGTGCGTACAGCCTTCAGCAATCAGAATCCGATCCCCGTCCTGCAGATCCCGGATTTTTCGTGCCCCTTCTGCCTGGGCTTCCAGATTCCCCTTCATCCTGGCCAGCAGAATAGAAAAAGAGGTCAGGGGAATCTCTTGCGGAACAATCTTTTCAACTTTTGCAAACGCCTGTGAATCTGTCACAACCAACCTCGGTTGTCCCTTTAACGTGGTTAGAATTTTTTGCAGATTTTCTGGTTGAACCGTCACTCCGCAAGCCCCGGCATCGAGGCATTCCCGAATCGCCATCTGCTGTGGAAGGATCAATCTTCCCTCCGGAGCCTCCGCGTCAATCGGAATGACAAAGACCACGATATCCCCTTCTGACAAATAATCTCCCAGCATCCGTTTTTTTCTGCCCCTGCTGCACTTCTCTTTCAGAGCGATGATCTCCTCCCGCAGCCGGGACACGGCATCTGCATCAGCGTCCTTCGCCGAAAACGGATATGCCCGAACAGGAACTTTCCCGTCCTCGTTCCCCGTGTCCAGATCCGCCTTGCTCTCCACTAGTAGAAACGGGATTCCACGTACACGGATTTCTTCAAGAAACCGACGTTCTTCATCTGAATATTGTACCCCTTTCTCGTGTACATATAGGATGATATCTACGTTTTTCAACGTATTTCTTGCTCGTTCTACACGTTTTTTCCCAAGTTCTCCTACATCATCCAATCCAGGGGTGTCGATCAGAACGACTGCGCCGACCCCCGGAAGTTCCATCGCTTTTTTAACGGGATCCGTCGTCGTACCAGGCGTATCATCCACAATGGACAGTTCCTGCTCTGTCAGGGCATTCAGCAGGCTGGACTTGCCCGCGTTCCGTTTTCCAAAAATCCCGATTTGCAGGCGTGCCGCAGATGGGGTGCTATTCAGGTTATTTGTATTTGGTTCCATGTTAAACTCCCTTTATAATAGAAGGAAAGCAGCCCCATACAGGAGCTGCTTCCATAAACCTCAGATCTCACGTCGTCTAACCGACCAGCGGTTTCACTTCATCAAATTCAAAACTGTTTGTCACCAACACGACCACCATATCCGAGTAGCCCGCTGCCTTGATCTTGTCCTTGCTGAAGGTGATCAACTTATCGCCGGCCTTGACCTTGTCGCCTTCTTTCACGAAGCATTCAAAACCATCGCCGCCCATCTTCACTGTGTCCACACCCACGTGGATCAGCAGCTCGATGCCATCTCCGGCAATACCCACTGCATGCTTCGTATCCGTGACAGAAATGATTTCACCGTTAAACGGCGCCACCACGATCTCCTTGTCCGGCTTGATCCCAACGCCCGCTCCCAGTGCTCCGGAAGAAAATGCAGGATCCGGAATATCCTCATAGGACACAACTTCACCAAAGGCAGGTGCCTTGACCTTCTTTGCCATGTTGCAGGAAATGACTTCCGCGCCAGGTTTGTTCACATCTGCAGCTGCAGCCGCTTTGTTTGCCGGCTTTTCTGCCGCCGGTGCGGGAGCAGGTGCAGGTGCAGGTGCAGCTTCCTCCGGTTCCGCTTCTTCTTCTTCATCCTTGTGTGTCACGAAGGAAAGGCCAAATGCCACACCAAACGCGATCAAAAGCATGATTGTGTACGGCAGAGGCTTGTTTGTGATCAGATATCCCGGGATACCGGTCACGCCGTTTGCCGTTGCGCCGATATGGGCAATCGATCCAAACCATGCACCGACCGCACCACCAATCGCGCCGCAGACAAGCGGTTTCATATAGCGCAGGTTCACACCGAAGATTGCCGGCTCTGTGATACCAAGCGATGCAGACATAGATGCAGGTACTGCGATTGCCTTCGTCTTTGCACGATGGGACTTGATACCAACCGCAAGGCAGGCACCAAACTGCGCGAAGTTCGCTGCAGATGCAATCGGCATCCAGGTGTTGATCCCGTCTGCGCCTGCCAACATTCCGAGCTCGATGATATTAAACATATGGTGCAGGCCCATGACCACCGTAAACGGATATACGGCGCCTGCAATCAATGCTCCAATTCCGAATCCGACCGTAACCAGTGCCTTGAAGAAGCCAAGCACGGCGTTTTCAAGCAGCGAGAATGCCGGTCCGATAATGGAGAAGGTCAGGAAATAGGTAATAAATACGGTTGTAATCGGCGTCACAAAGAGGTCGATCATTTCCGGAACACGCTTATGCAGCCAGTTTTCGATCTTGCACATCAGGAAAATCGCGATCACCACAGGGATGACGTGCCCCTGATAACCCACTTTCTGGATATGCAGGAACGGAAGCAGATCCCAGGTCGGGATCGAAATCCCCGCGTCCGCAAGGGACATACTGTTGATGGATTTGTCGCCCCAGTCCACCAGATAGGGAGACAGGCTGGAGAGCAGGTCTCCATCCGTGATCTTCGAAGCCACATCACTGCTGACCAGGTTCGAAACATCCAGTCCAAAGAACTTTGCCACGCCTTCCACACTCGCGGTATTCCATGCGTTAAGCAAACCGGAGTTAATCATAGACAGCCCGATGACGCCGCCCAGGAAGATATTCCCACCGAAGACCCTTGCTGCGGATACCGCAACGAGTACAGGCAGATACGCAAGTGCTGTGGATGCAATCATGTCCAGGAAGCTGTACCAGGGCGACGAAGAGAATCCCAGGCCGGGAATCTTTCCGAGTGCTTCCACGACACCCATCAACAGACCGGAAGCCACGATTGCAGGCAGGATCGGCACGAATACATCGCCGAGTGCCTTGATAATTCGCCGCCAGAGCGGTGCCTGTGCGGCTGCCGCCGCCTTGACATCTTCCTTGGATGCCGCCGACGCCCCGGTCACGGCCAGGAACTCGTCGTAGACCTTGTTTACGGTCCCTGTCCCGATGATCAGCTGCAGCTGCCCGCCGGATTCAAACATCCCCTGTACGCCGTCAATATTGTCCAGCGCCTTCTTATTCAGTTTTCCGTTGTCGGCAATGACCAGGCGCAGCCTGGTGGCACAGTGTGCCGCCGAGACGACGTTTTCCCCGCCGCCGATATTCCTCGCGATTTCTTCCGCGCATTTTCGATAATCTAATGCCATGTAATTTCTCCTGATTTAGAACTCCTTTGTGCGCTTATCATTCTGAGTTTGGTTACACCAGTCCCAGTTCCTTGAATGCCTTCGCCAGCCCGTCCTGCTCCACTGCGGGGCAGACCATGTCCGACATTGCCTTGAGTTCCGGCGAACCATTGTCCATACAGACAGACGTGCCCACTTTCTGGATCATCTCCACATCATTCATGCTATCGCCAAAACCGATGCTGTCCGACACCGGAATGCCCAGCCGCCCGCAGACCCGCTCGACGCCCCGGCCCTTGTCAAACGCGCGGTTGATCAGCTCCCCATTGACACAGCCATAACCAGAAAGCGTCTGCATCGCGAAATGGAACTGGTCCCCGACCTTCTGCTTCGGTTCGTCAAACTGCTCCATCCGGTTCGCCACAACAACCACCTTGTAGATCGGCTGCCCGTCATATTCCTCCATTGGCTTGAAACCAAACTGTCCTGCCAGCGTCTTGCGCCAGCGTTCTAGTTCGCTGTTGCGCGCCCATTCCGGCACATCATCCATAAATTCGCCCATATCCCCGTCTGCAAAGCTGTCCACCTTGCCTTCGATCGTGCAGAACACCTGATTTTTGTGCAGGACATCCAGACACGCGTCCAGCTGCTCCCTGGTCATTGGATGGTCAAACAACACCTCTCCATCCATCTCCACATAGCCACCCGCGCTGCAGACCAGCCCGTCAAAGCCGAGCTCCAGAAGCGGCCGCGCCATTTCCCTGTTTCTGCCCGTACAGAGAAATACCTTGTTCCCTTTCTCCTGGGTTTTCCGTATTACCTCCATAGCAGACTCAGGCGGGGTATATTCGCCAGGCAGTACCAGCGTCCCATCTACATCAATAAAAATCGCTTTTATAATGCTGCACCCCCTTTTTAGATCGAATGCCGATCAATAATCGTATATTCCAGCCGAATCTGCTTCACAGGTTCCGGCTGCTTTGCACCCTCGATGAGATCCAGCAG
>CADBTO010000356.1 GCA_902797565.1 uncultured Lachnospiraceae bacterium | reverse complement strand
GGATGCAATAATCCGGTACAGCGTGGTGGATACCGGGATCGGGATCCGGGAGGAGGAACGGGACAAACTTTTTAAGGCGTTTGACCGGCTGGATCCAAAACGTACGCGCACCATCGAAGGGGCAGGACTGGGGCTTGCCATTT
This sequence comes from uncultured Lachnospiraceae bacterium, assembly GCA_902797565.1. Lineage (GTDB taxonomy): Bacteria > Bacillota > Clostridia > Lachnospirales > Lachnospiraceae > Weimeria. The sequence goes on along the minus strand of CADBTO010000356.1, from coordinate 3,762 downwards.
CGGCATACCTCTTGCGTATGATGGGGACGGGGCTGCGTGTGGAAAGTACATACAATGAAGGCTCCACCTTTTATTTCGACCTGCAGCAGGAAATCGCGGATGATGCGCCGCTGGGTGAAACATGGAAGGAAGCGGCATCCGCAGATGCGCATCCGGCGAAGAAAGCGGGATGCGCGTTCACTGCGCCGGAGATCCGGATCCTGCTCGTGGATGATACGCGCTTGAATCTGGAAGTGATCTGCGGCCTTCTGGAACCGACACAGATCCAGATTGATACGGCAGAAAGCGGGATGCAGTGCCTGGAAATGTTTGCGGCAGATTCCTATGACCTGGTGTTCCTGGACTACCGAATGCCGCAGATGGACGGCATCGAGACGCTGGCGAAGATCAAAGAGCAGATGCCGGAGCGGGCAGTGTGCACGCCGATCATTTCCCTGACGGCAAGCGCGGTATCCGGGGAGCGGGAGCATATGCTTTCCGCAGGGTTTACGGATTATCTGACAAAGCCGGTGATTCTGGCGGATTTGATGGCGATGCTGCTCCGTTACCTGCCGGAGGAGAAAGTCCGGATGAAAGAAGAAGAAACAGAAGCAGGGGTGCAGGAGGATCCTGCTTCCGGCCCGGATCAGGTTTCTCTGGAAGGAATCCCCGAAGCATTGCTGGAGCTTCCATGGATTGATGCGAAAGAAGGCGTGGAGTATTGCGGCACGCCGGATATGTACCTGCGGGCGCTTGCGATGTTTGCGAAGGGGATTGACGAGAAGGCAGCGTTTCTGGAGGACTGCCTTGCAAAACAGGACATAGAGCTGTTTTCCGTGAAGGTGCACGCGTTGAAAAGCAGCGCGCTGACCGTGGGGATCACGAAGTTTTCCGGAAAGGCGAAGGAACTGGAACTGGCGGGCAAGGCCAATGACGTGGTGCGGATCCGGGAGAAATTCCCCGGTTTTATCGAAGAGTACCGCAGTCTGAAGTCAGTATTACAGGATGCCCTTGCAGATGCGGCATGACGAATATGCGAAAAAAACAGTCCGGCTTTGCCGGACCGTTTTTTTCGCGCATGGCTTATGTGGTCAGATCCACATACATCTGGCGGTACTGCTTTGCAGAATTCTCCCATGAGACATCCTTTTGCATATCCCGCAGAACCATTTCGTCCCAGCGTTCGCGTTCGGTGAAGAACAGCGTCTTCGCGCGGTTGATCGCATCCAGGAGCAGCCCGGTTTCATAGCGGTCAAACGAGAAGCCGTTGCCCTCATTCGTATACTGGTTGTACGGCAGGACGGTATCTTTCAGGCCGCCGGTCTCGCGGACGATCGGGATGGTCCCGTAGTGCATCGCGATCAGCTGCGTCAGCCCGCAGGGCTCGAACTGAGAAGGAACCAGGAACGCGTCAGCACTGGCATAGATGCGGTGCGAGCGGCTCTCATCATACATGATGTTCGAGCAGACGCTGCCCTTGTATGTATTTTCATAATAGCGGAACGAATCTTCATACTGCGGGTCGCCTGTCCCAAGAACCACAACCTGCGTATTGCCGTCAATCAGCTGCGGCATGATGGCATTCACAAGATCCAGCCCCTTCTGGTTGGTCAGTCGGGAAATCAGCCCGATGACGAAGCGGTTTTCATCCTCATCCAGCCCCAGCTCTTTCTGCAGCGCAAGCTTGTTCTTCTGTTTCTGCTTCAGTGCCGTTTCCTGGCTATAGGGTGCTTCCAGCAGCTTGTCCGTGGCAGGGTTCCAGATGTCATAGTCGATTCCGTTGACAATGCCGCGCAGTTTTCCGGAATGGTAACGCAGGTGCGCGTCCAGATTCTCCCCATATTCAGGGGTTTGGATCTCGCCTGCATAGGTGGCGCTGACGGTTGTGATCAGATTCGAATAGGTCAGCCCGCCCTTCATCATGTTCGCATCGTCATAGCTTTCTTTCATGACATCCTTATTGAACAGATGCATCGGCAGGTTGGACCAGTAGCTGATCATCTGGATATCATACTTGCCCTGGAAGCGGAGATTGTGTATAGTCAGGATGACCTTCGAGCGTGCCAGCGGGGTATTGGAGAACATTTCCCGCAGGTATACCGGTACCAGGCCCGCCTGCCAGTCGTGGCAGTGGATGACGTCCGGCGTCCAGTTCAGATAATTCAGCGCTGCCAGCGCGGCTTTCCCGAAATAGCAGAACTTCGGGATGTCGTCCGCCAGGTTCGTGTACGGGTTTCCGGCGGTGAAGAAGAATTCGTTGTCAATGAAGTCGTAGACAACGCCGTCCCAGACATATTCCATGATCCCGACATAGTATCGTGTTCCGTCCGCGCACAGGTCCATATCAAATGATCCCTTGTATACCATTTTCTCCTGGTATTCCTGGGGGATGCATTTATAGCGCGGCAGGATGACCTTGACATCGCAGTTCTGTTTGGTCAGTGCCTTCGGCAGGGCATACATGACGTCGCCCAGACCGCCGGTCTTGACAAACGGGTAGCATTCTGATCCGATAAATGCGATGCTGCGGCGCGGTGTCGGAAGCGCTTCGGCATCGTCCTGTTTTGCTGCTTTTGCAGTGCTTTTCGCGGTTTTCGCAGCAGATTTTGCGGCAGGCTTCGCAGCTGTTTTGGAAGCGGCTGCAGTCTTCGTGGTTTTGGTCGTTTTTGCAGCCTTTGCAGGAGTTTTTTTTGCAGCAGCTTTCGTTTTCGAAGCGCCCGCTGCCTCAGGTGCTTCAGCAGCGCCTGCTGCGTCTTTTGCATTTGCCTCCGCCGCATTTGCCGTGTCCGTTGTTTCCGCAGTGCCTGCTGCGTCTTTGGCAGTTGTTTCCGCAGCGCCTGCTGCGTCTTTTGCATTGGTTTCAGCAGCGTCTGCCGCGTCCGCTGCCTTCGGCGTTTCAGCTGCTTCAGCTTTCACGGGGGCTTCCGTTTCTGCCGCAGCGCTCTTGCTGCGTTTCGTCCGCGTCTGCTTTGCAGCAGCGGTTTCTGTTTTTTTGGTTTTTGAAGTTGTCTTTGTGGTTTTTTTCTTTGCCACGATGAAGTTCTCCTTTCTATTGATAGGTCCGATGCTCTTGTAAGAATCTTTATCCATCATAGCAAATCGCTTCACCAACTGCAAGGGCATAAATCATGGATTGGGGCAAAACTGGAAGAAAAAATACAGAAAAACGGGAAGGGGCGCTTCCTTTCTTGACGTTTTCCTATAGATTATGGTATGATAATCAAGTTACTTAATGGGAATGAACAAATCGTGAAAACGATTTTTCGAATATTCCGGGAAATCGGTTTATATATTCATCAATCGGCAGCTAAAAGGGGAGTCAGATGGAACGATATTGCTTTACAGAACAGGTGCAGGCGGCCTATGAAAGCTTGCAGCAGGCATTTGCGATATACCAGTTTGTAGATAAACGGGTGGTAGCCCTTGTCCTTTCCGATGGATTCTGCAAAATGTCTGGCTATACAGACCGGAAGCAGGCTTATCAGGATGCGGATCGCAATCTCTATCAAAATACCCATCCGGATGATGCCGCACGGATTGCGGGAGAGGCATACCGGTTTGCCACCGAAGGGGGACAGTATGATATTGTCTACCGTTACCGCCAGACAAATGAATCCGCGTATCGGATGATCCGTGCCCGGGGAGAGCATGTGTACCCGGAAGAGGGCGTCCGCCTGGCTCAGATCTGGTACACGGAAGAGGGCAGCTATGCGGAAAGCATGAAGGACGGGACGGATCAGCCGGATCTGTTTGAGCAGGGCATCATCAACGCGCATAGTTATG
>CADBTO010000355.1 GCA_902797565.1 uncultured Lachnospiraceae bacterium | reverse complement strand
GGTTCGAGACAATGACGAACATTCCACCTTCCCGAATCCACTGCGCGGCCCTGGGATGTGCTTCAATCCACCGTTTGATTCCACTGAACATCCTCCCGCCCCCTCTCCAAACTTTCATCCGCCTGCTGCTTCAAGACGCCCCCCGCTTCCGACCGCCTGCTGCTTCAAGACGCTCCCCGCTTCGGCCGCCTGCTGCTTCAAGCACCGCCTTTCAGTTTTTTCTCATACTGCTTGTTTGCCTTGCTGTTTTTGAAATAGCCGGAAACAACGCCGCCCAGCCCGCTCCAGAAATGCCCGTTCGCGATTTTCACAGCGCTGCGTGCCATCGCCATATCCCACTTGCCCGCAGACAACTTCGCCAGGGCACGGAACGGCATATTGTAGACAAACATCGCATCCATATCCGGCTTCCCGGAAGCGTCTGCCTTCTTCATTTTTTTCTCCATCCGCTTCACAAGCATGCGCGCAAAACCGCTTTTCGCGCCCTTCATCTGGCAAAGTGCGTCATTTTCTTCCAGATCAGGAGACCATTTCCCGTTCGGGACCGCATAGCCCAGCAGGTCTGCAAACGGATCGTCGCCCACATCCTTGATCTCCGCAGACCAGTATACGCCGATTCGCGTCTTGTCATAGGGCACTGGTGCACCCGTCCCTTCCACATTGATGACACCCTTGAGGGGGAATTTCTTGCTGCTGCCGCCAACCCGGATTCGGTATGTCCCGCCTTCCACTTCCCACTGGTCTGTCTTCCGGTTCCAATACCGGAAGGTATATGCGTCAAACGGGAAATGGACCTCCTTTTCCTCGCCTGCTTTCAAAAAGACCTTCTGGAAGCCTTTGAGTTCCTTCTTCGGACGGAAAATCGCATTCCCCATCGCAGAAACGTACATCTGCGCAATTTCCGCGCCATCGCGGTCTCCGGCATTGCGAATTTTACAGGTCACGCCCGTTTCATCAATCACAAGATCCGAATATTCAAAGTTCGTATAGGACAATCCAAATCCAAACGGATACTTCACCTTGATCCTGGCCGTGTCATAATACCGATAGCCCACATAAATCGCCTCGCGGTAGTCGGAATTCCGATGCTGCGCAGGATAATAATTGTACGCCGGCGTGCTTTTCAGCCGGATGGGGTATGTCTCCGCCAGTTTCCCGGACGGGTTCACGCGGCCGGTCAGGATGTCCAGCATCGCCCCGGCACCCGCCTGGCCAGCCAGATAACTATGCAGCAGCCCCTTGCACTTGTCATCCCAGGGCATCTCGATCACGGCCCCCGCGCTGAGGACCCCGACAACCTTGTCATTTTCCGCTGCCAAAGCTTCCAGCAGCTGGATCTGGTTCGCCGGGATGCGCAGATGCTTCCGGTCCATCCCCTCAGATTCAAAACGTTCGCTCAGCCCGAAGAAATAGAGCACCACATCCGCTTTCTTCGCCAGCTCCAGTGCCTCGCTCTGCAGCTGCATATCTTCTTCGCCATCCCGCTTGTATCCCCGGCTCATCCCGACCACGGAAAGATCTGCTTCTTCCCCGATCAGTGCCTCAATCGTATCCAGCTTCGTTGTATTGACCTCGGAAGATCCCGCGCCCTGATATCTGGGTGCAAACGCAAAGTCTCCGATGACCGCCACCTTCGTTCCTTTCGCAAGCGGCAGGATGCCATCCTCGTTTTTCAGCAGCACGGCAGATTCCGCTGCCGCACGCTGCGCCAGCCTGTGGTGCGCGTCCTTGTCAAACTCTTTCGCATGGCCTTTTGCCGCCTCGGTATAGGTGAGCACCACGTCCAAAAGCTCATCCACCCGCTGGTCCAAGACCTTCTCTTCCAGCTTGCCCTGCTGCACCGCTTCGACGAGTTCCCGCGCGCTGCCGAGGCCTGCACCGGGCATCTCCAGATTGGAGCCGGCTTTGACCCCTTCCACATGGTCATTGGAAGCGCCCCAGTCTGTGATGACAATCCCGTCAAATCCCCAGTCCTTCCGCAGGATCTCGTCCAAAAGATGTTTGGATTCGTTCGCATAGACGCCGTTTACCTGGTTGTAGCTGCTCATAATCGCCCGCGCGCCGCCCTCCTTGACCGCAATCTCGAAGCCGGTCAGGTAGATTTCCCGCAGGGTCCGCTCATCCACAACAGCGTTCATCGCCATACGCCGCTCTTCCTGGGAATTGACCGCAAAATGCTTGATGCAGGAGCACACGCCCTTGCTCTGGATCCCGCGCACATAGGATGCCGCCATCTTCCCCGCCAGATAGGGATCTTCCGAAAAATACTCGAAGTTACGGCCGCATAACGGACTGCGCTTGATGTTCAGCCCCGGTCCCAGCAATACATGAGCATCCTGCACCATCGCCTCTTCGCCAAGCGCCTCCCCAACTTCCTCTCCGAGCGCAGGATCCCAGCTGTTTGCCATCGTGGCCGCTGTCGGGAAACAGGTGGCAGGCAGGGACTCATTCAGCCCCAGATGGTCTCCGGTACCGGGCTGCCGCCGGAGTCCGTGGGGACCGTCGGACATAAACATCGCCGGAATGCCCACCCGGGGAAGCTCCCAGGAATCCCATTGCCCGTGTCCGCCCAAAAACGCCGCTTTTTCCTCCAACGTCATCTTGGAAACAATATCCTGATGTTTCATAAAAAGTCCTCCTCACTTCTCTGGCTACAACTTGAACCGGTATCCCATCCCCCAAACCGTCTGGACGTACTGGGGCTTTGTGGCAGAAAGTTCGATTTTTTCACGGATCCGGTTGATATGCACCGCCACCGTGCCTGCCCCACCCATCGCATCCATCTTCCAGATGCGCTGGAACAGCTCTTCCTTGGAAAAGACCTGGTTCGGATGTTCCAGAAGGAACGCCAGCAGTTCAAATTCCTTCTGGGTCAGCTCGATCTCCTCGCCTCCCCGCCAGACCCGGTGGGATTCCAGGTCCAGCCGCAGATCCCTGGCCTCTAAAACCTCATTCCTGACCGGCTTTTCCTGCATAGGGGACTGGCCGATGAGCCGCTCGTACCGTTTGAGATGCGCCTTGACCCGTGCCACCATTTCGCTGGGAGAAAACGGCTTCGTGATATAATCATCCGCCCCCAGCCCCAGTCCGCGTACTTTGTCAATATCTTCCTTCCGCGCAGATACCATGAGGATCGGGCTGTTCTTCACCGCACGGATCTCCTTGCAGATCTCGAATCCATCTTTTCCCGGAAGCATAATATCCAGAATATACATATCAAACGGTTCGCTCAGCGCGCGCGAAAGCCCCCGCGCGCCATCGCCCTCTACCACCACTTCAAAGCCGGAAAGTTCCAGATAATCGCGCTCCAAATCCGCGATGGCCTCCTCGTCCTCGATAATCAAGATCCTGCTCATATTCTGCTCCCCCTTATCATATCCCGTTTCCCGCTCCTGCCGTCATCATACGGCAGTGCACAGCCTGGCTCTTTCCGTCCGCCTGCTGCAAGGCTTCGGCCCGGCTAGCCGTCCATCTGCCCGCTGCCGCCCGGATGGTATTTGTGCAGCAGAAAATAGAAGGTACTCCCGACTCCTTCTTTGCTGTCTGCCCAAATCCTGCCTCCGTGGTCTGAAATGATCTTGCGGCTGATGGATAACCCGATGCCGCTGCCCGGCGTAGACGAATTCCGCGAATAGTCTCCCCGGTACATCCGCTCGAAAATATGCGGCAGGTCCCGGCTGCTGATGCCCTGCCCATTGTCCGCGATCTCCACCTGGATGAACGCCCCCATATCCTTGACCGCCACATGGATATGCAGGGGCTTCGCACGCTGGTACTTGATGGAATTTCCGACAATATTGCCTATGACCCGGCGCAGCTGCTCCGGATCCGCAATCATCTCCACTCCTTCTTCCACATAATTGGTGTACATCAGCTCCGCGCCCTGGCTCACCAGGTCCATCCCGATCTCTTCCACACAGTCCGAAAAATATTCCTTCACCGAAAGGTGCGCAAAGTTGTACAGTACCAGGTCCGTATCAATGCGGGACAGCATCGTCAGCTCATTGAGAAGGGAACTCATCTCCGACGCCTTGGTCTGGATCGTCTTCAGATAGCGCGCGCGCTTTTCAGGCGTATCCGCCACGCCGTCGAGCAGCCCTTCGCTGTATCCCTGGATCGCCGTAAGCGGCGTCCGCAGGTCGTGGGCAATGTTTGAGATCAGCATCTTCTCATCACTCTCCGCCCGCAGCTTGTCCGAAGCATCCTCCAGCAGGCGCGTGCGCATCCGCTCATAAGAACGGGTCAGTTCCGAGAGCTCATCCCTGCCGGAGGTGTCCATCGTAAAAGCCAGGTTCCCTTCTTCGATCTCCCGGATCGCCTCTTCGAGTTTTCGGATTTTTGGAATTATCCCGCGATATAGCCATGTGTATAATATTATAGCTGTAAACAGTAAAATAAGAAAGGCTGAAATCAACAGATCTGCTTCTGATAACGGTGTTTTGACAAAAACCGCCGAACCATACATGACGAGCAGTGCCAGAAGCATCGGTACCACGATAATGATCCCGAAGCTGACAATCAGCCGCGTTTTTAATTTCATTATCGTGCCACCCTGCCTCTTCTATCTCAAATACTTCCGGAATGCCGCGCCACCTCTTCTATACTCAAGCTGTTCCTGAACGCCGCTATTATCCAAGATATTTCCGGAGTTCCTCCACTTTGTCCAGTGCCTCCCATGGAAGGTCAATATCCGTCCTGCCGAAGTGTCCGTATGCCGCAGTGCCCCGGTAGATCGGGCGGCGGAGATCCAGCATCTTGATAATGCCTGCCGGACGCAGATCAAACGTCTTGCGCACGATCTCCACAAGACGCTGGGACGGAAGTTTCCCGGTGCCAAAGGTTTCCACGTTGATGGAAGTCGGCTCTGCCACCCCAATCGCATAGGACAGCTGGATCTCACACTTTGCTGCCAACCCTGCCGCCACCAGATTCTTTGCCACATAACGCGCCGCATACGCTGCTGAACGGTCTACCTTCGTGCAGTCCTTTCCGGAAAATGCGCCGCCGCCATGACGTGCCATACCACCATAGGTATCTACGATGATTTTCCTCCCGGTCAGACCTGCATCCCCCTGAGGCCCGCCGATCACAAAACG
>CADBTO010000354.1 GCA_902797565.1 uncultured Lachnospiraceae bacterium | reverse complement strand
GGTTCAGCAGGTTTTCATCCAGGTTCACATAGCAGATCCCGTCCTCTGTGGATACAGAGAGTACATGCCCGTCCTCCGGGATCGTGGGCAGCAGCGACTCGGATTCCGGTTCCATCGCCAGGTATTTGAGGATGACCTGCTCCCGGGGCAGGCTGCCATTGTAATGGATGTCCCGATGCTCCCTTGCCAGCATTTTGCCGTCGCCGGTGGCATAATACAAGGTAAAGACCGTCTCTTCCAGAGTATCCTGTTCGGAGCCGAAATCATTCACAAAGGATTCTGCTGTCATTTCTCCCATGGGTGTTCCATGGCTGTCTGTCAAGGGCTCTTCCAGAATTGAAAAACTCACGGAATTGACTCCGTCCAGCTGCACCAGGGTTTTGACGACCGCGGCACGCAGCAGCGCTTCCCGTACGGCGCTGAGGGTCTCGTAATTTCGGTTCCATGTGATGCTAAGCCGCCGTCCGTGCAGGGTGGTTGTGCGCAGCGACACGTTCTGCGGGATCGCCGGAGAAAGATCCGGATCCGAAGAAGGTGTCTGCATCCGCCGAAGCACCTCGCGGATATTCTCTTTTGTATTTTTGGAAGGAATCTGTTCCTCATGCTCGGTCAGTGCCGTCTGTTTCCGGTTCAGATAATAGATCACGAAGCGGTCGCCCCGCTGTTTGGATTCCTTCCGGGAGGCTGACTGGCCCCCAGGCTCCTCTTCTGCCCCACAGCCTCCGAATAATAGGACAATCATACAAATTGTCAGGAGCAGAAGCCAAGGGATGCTATGGTTTGTAATTGGTTTTTTCTTCTCTTTCATCTTCAATGTAATTCAGCGGCAGCCGGATGTCAAAGCAGCTGCCTTCTCCGAGCACGGAATGGACCTGGATCTGGCCATGGTGCATATCAATCGCGTTCTTTGTAATGGCAAGGCCCAGACCTGTCCCGCCGATTTTCCTGGAATGGGATTTGTCCACCCGGAAAAACCGCTCAAAAATCCTGCCAATATCTTCCTCCGGGATTCCCAGCCCCGAATCCTCCACCCGGATATAGCAATACCGGTGGTCCGAATTGAGAGATACATGGACGAAGCCCTGGGGGCTGTTGTATTTGATCCCGTTTTCGATCAGGTTCGAGATCGCAAGAGAGATTTTCACCTCATCAATCTCTGCTGTTATAGGCCGGAACGATTCAAGTACCAGCTGGATCTGCTGCTTTTCCGCAATCGGACGCAGCCGTTTCAGGATCATCTCCACCAATTCGTTGATGTTGACGGATGAGATGTTGAGGGAGCTGCCGGAGCGGTCCATCCGTACCAGGGACAGGAGGTCATTGATGATCTTGGTTTCCCGGTCGATCTCCGTCGTGATATCCGCCATAAATTCCTGGTATAGTTCGAGCGGAGCATCCCCTCCCATAGAATTGATGGAGTCTGCCAGAACCTTCATGGACGTCAGAGGCGTTTTAAGCTCGTGGGACACATTGGACACGAATTCCTGCCGGGAATCGTCAATGCCTTTCATCCGCATCAGGATCGTATTGAATTTTTCCGTGATATCTGCCACTTCCCTGGTACCGGAGATGGACAGGATGCGCGGGCTTTCTTCCTCCTGGACCTGTGCCAGAGACTGGGAAAGGTTGCGCAGGGGACGTGTCAGCCGCTCCGAAGCAAGCAGGGCCGTGATCGCACTGATGATGGCGCCCACCAGAATCAGGTAGAAAATCAGGTTCATGAAAAAATGGCTGTTCTGTTCCAGGTATTCGGTGGATTTGGTGAAGAGCAGGACGCCATGGGGCTCCGACGAATCGCCCGCCAAAATCGGGACGGTGACGATGATGCAGTGGGAATCCCGATCCAGAAGCGTCGTGGTTTCCCCGCGCAGGCTCCGGATGGCATTTTCCCAGACAAACGTGCGCCCTTCGTATATGTTGTAGCTGTCTTTTATGACCTTGAGGGAAGCATCGCAGACAATGACCCTGCCTGTGTAGATATTGGAAAGAGCCGAAAACTGGGTATTCAGGCTTTCCACGGAAGGATCCTGCAAATATCCACTGGTAACGATCTGGTTGGAAAGGAGCTGCGCCTCGGATGTGATGGATACCACATCCGGGGCAGTCCCCAGCCTTTCATAGAAATGGAAGAAAATAAAACCGGAAATAGAAACCGGTATCAGGCCGACACAAAGTACAAGCAGGAGGATCCGGCTCCGCAGCCCTCCCAGCAGGGTTTTCATAATATCCATAACTATTTCTGATAAAAATATCCTACGCCCCACTTCGTATGGACGTATCTGGGTTCACTTGGACTCGGTTCGATTTTTTCACGAAGCCGCCGGATGTGGACATCGACCGTCCGTGCATCACCCGGATAATCCGCACCCCAGATTTCCTTCAGCAGCATGTCCCGGCTGTATACCTTGCCTGCGTTTGTGACAAGGAGCGCGAGCATATCAAATTCCTTGGATGTCAGGCTCCGTTCTTTTCCATGGATCAGAAGCCGATGGCTTTCCAGATCCAGTGTCAGATCTCCGCTCTCAACCACATCTTTTGCGGAAGCGTCTTCTTTTTCAGAAGGCATCCGCACGACCCGCCGGAGTATCGCTTTCATCCGTGCCTTGACTTCGACAATATTGAATGGTTTGACCACATAGTCATCCGCGCCGTATTCCAGGCCGAGGATCTTGTCCATATCCTCGCCCTTTGCGGTCAGCATAATGATCGGGACATTGGATACCTCGCGCACCCGCCGAAGGATCTCCATCCCGTCCATGCCGGGCAGCATCACGTCCAGAAGGATGATGTCGAAATCCCCATGCAATGCCTGTTCCAGCGCTTCATTTCCTTCATATGCGCAGGTTACCGCATCCCCATCCCGCTCCAGGGCATAACGGATTCCCTTCACGATCAGTTCTTCATCATCAACTACAAGTACTTTTGCCATATTTTCCGCCCCTGGTAAAATGGATTATGTTACAGTAATTTGATCCCGGAAACGTGCAAACAGCCCCTCTCCGATCCCGGAAACCTGTTTGATTTCTTCAATCGCGCGGAACCTGCCGCTCTTCTCCCGATAAGCAAGAATCTCGGCCGCCCGCGCCTCCCCGATGCCGGGAAGCGTCATCAGTTCTTCTTTCGTGGCAGTATTGAGATCCACCAGCCCGCTGCCTGTCGCGGATTCCGGAGCAGGTGCGCTGCCATTTGCTTCTCCCAGACCGGAAGCAGGATTCCCGTTGTCCTTTGCTTCGCCTGCCTGACTGCGCGCCTCTTTTTTTGTGGGGACATGGATTTTTTCACCGTCCGCCAAAAATGCCGCCTGGTTCAAATCCAGGTCATAGGCGTTTTTTCGAAGCCCGCCGGCAGCTTCCACCAGGGCAACCACCCGGCTTCCTTCCGGAAGTTCGTAAACTCCGGGATGCTGTACGGCACCGGAAATCTGCGCGCAGATCCCAGACTTTGCGGAATCTGCCGCAGCCTGCGAGTCGGAGCCGTTTGCTGCCTCCTGTGAGGTGCCCGCCTGCGAGGCCGGTTCATCTGCTGACCTCTGCAAGCCGTTTGCCCGCGAGTCCGGCTCGCCGGACATCCCCTGCACGGCGGTGTCCGCCGATTCTTGCGCGGCGCCGGCATCCACATCGTCCGCTTCCACGACCCATTCTTCCTGCCCGCCGCTTGCTGTTTGCTCGAAATAGGACGCCGGGGCACAGCCCCAGAATACGACTGCCGTCATCAGGCAGCAGCCCAGAACCAGGCAGCCTGCGATCGCTTTCGGAAGCCTTTGCAGCTGCCTGTCCGCCTGGGACTGCCTGTCCTGCTGTGTATCGCTGTTTTGTTTTTGAATCAATTCCATTGTCCTTCTCCTCCTGCTTTGCTGCACCGCTTGACCATATTAGGCCGCATATGCAGTCATCTGGAGGGAAGGCAAGACATCCGTAACCTTATTATAACAAATGAACCAAATATGACAAGTATTTCTCAGGAAATTTTGTCAAAAATTCGTTCCAGTTTTTCACGCATCTCCGAAAAACCTGCTTCGTCCATCACAAGCGGAGGCAGGAACCGCAGTACATTGCCGCCGGCAGAAAGCAGCACCAGCCCTTCGGACAGGGCGTCTGAAACCACTTTCCCCACAGGAACGGCCGGATCCAGGACCAGTCCCTGGATGAATCCTCTGCCCCTGTGTCCCAGTACAAAACCATACTTCTCTGTAAACTGGTCCAGGATGTCCGTGAATACCGGCTCCATGCTGCGTACCCGCTGCGAGAGGTTCCGCTCTTTCAGGATGCGCAGGGATTGTGCGACAGCGCAGGTGGCAAGCGGATTCCCGCCATAGGTTGTTCCGTGGTCGCCAGGAACCAGGGAGGATGCCGCTGCTTTTTCATTCAGCGCGAACGCCCCCACCGGAATGCCGCCGCCCAGTGCTTTCGCTGTGGTCAGGATATCCGGTTCCACGCCATAATACTGGAATGCGTAATCATAGCCGCTGCGGCACAGCCCGCACTGGATCTCGTCAAAAATCAGCAGGATGTCGCGTTCGTCGCATAGTTTCCGAATTTTCGAAAGATATTCTTTTTCGGCGGGTGTCACACCGCCCTCTCCCTGGATCGGTTCGAGCAGGATGGCGCAGGTATGCTCGTCCACCTGCTCCAGAATGCTGTCGAAATCGTTGAAGGCTGCAAAGCTTACCCCATCCATCAAAGGATAGAATGGATCCCGGTAGTGGGCATTCCCTGTGACGGAAAGCGCCCCGATCGTCCGGCCATGGAAGCTGTGTTCCATGGCAATGACCGTTGCCTTCTCGCGCTGTTTCAGGTAGGCGTATTTTTTCGCGCATTTGAGGGCGCCTTCGATCGCCTCTGCCCCACTGTTTGTGAAAAAGACTTTTTGCATGCCGGACATATCCGCAAGGCGCTTTCCAGCCTCCGGCAGCATGTCATGGTAAAACAGGTTCGACGTATGGAGCAGTGTGGCCACCTGCTGCTGCAAAGCTTCCGTAAATTCCCGGTCGCCATAACCAAACGCCATGACCCCGATCCCGGAGCCGAAATCCAGGTAATCCTTTCCTTCCGCGTCAAAGAGCCGGACGCCTTCGCCCCGCACGAACGCTACGGGGAAACGGTTGTATACATGCAGCAGCGCCGCATCTGATGACTGGATGATTTCTTGTGTATTCATATCGATTCACTCCCAAAATACCGTTCGGCGTCATCCGCAAGGATGGCGGTACCGATCCCTTTGTTTGTAAAGATTTCCAGAAGCAGGCAGTGCGCAATCCTGCCATCCAGGATATGGACGCGTTCCACGCCCTCTTCGATTGCGTTGATGCAGTTCCCCAGTTTGGGCAGCATGCCGCCGCCAATGAACCCGCTTTCGATCAGCTGCTTTGCCTCGGAGACCGTCAGCTCCGAAATCAGCGTGGCAGGGTCTTTGGGATCGCGGTATACCCCTTCGATATCCGTCAGGAACGCAAGCTTGTTTGCGGCAACAGCTTTTGCGATGGCACAGGCTGCGTCGTCCGCATTGATGTTGTATGAATCAAAGCTGCTGTCCATGCCGACCGGGCAGACGATGGGCAGGAAATCCTTTTTCAGCAGGTCAAACAGGATCTGGGGGCGGACTTCTTTGACGTTTCCGACAAAGCCGATGTCTTCACCGTCTGCAAGTTTTTTTTCTGCGAGAAGCAGCCCGCCGTCTTTTCCGCTGATGCCGATCGCGCGGACGCCCAGCTGTTCCACCATGGAAACCAGGGACTTGTTCACCCTGGAAAGCACCATCTCCGCGATCTCCATGGTCGCTTCATCTGTGACCCGCAGCCCGTTCACAAAGCGCGGTTCCATGCCGGATTTTTCCACCCAGCGGCTGATATCCTTTCCACCGCCGTGGACAATGATCGGCTTGAAGCCAACCAGCTTCAGCAGTGTCACATCCTGGATCACGGAACGCTTGAGCTCTTCATCGAGCATCGCGGAGCCGCCATATTTGACCACGATGATCTTCCGGTTGAAGCGCTGGATATAAGGCAGTGCCTCGATGAGTACGGACGCTTTGTCTACGACTTCCTGCATATTATTTCCTGAAATCATAATTTAACTCCTATAATCCCCGTTGATCTTTACATAATCATAGGTCAGGTCACAGCCATAACTCTCGCCGGAGCAGCCGTCTTCCCCTTCCGCCTGGTGCAGGTCGCAGATGACCCAGATCGATTCTTCCGAAAGGATGGCGGTTGCCTCTTCCTCACTGTAATCCGCTGCCTGCCCGCCTTTCACAAGCTGCAGGCTGCCTTTGCTGCTTTCAATCACCACATCCGTCTTTTCCGGATCAAACGCTGCGCCGGCATATCCCATCGCACATAGGAAACGCCCCCAGTTCGCGTCGCTGCCATATACCGCTGTTTTGCAGAGCGGGGATGCAATAACGGAATCCGAAAGCCGTTCCGCTGTTTCCCGGTCTTTTGCGTGGAGCACGCGGCAGCCAAAGAACTTTGTCGCGCCCTCTCCGTCCCTTGCCATCATCTTTGCAAGTTTTTGGCAGACAATCGTGAGTGCCTCCACATAGGCCTGGTATTCCTGCTGCTGCTGGTCTGCGGGCATCTGTTCATAAATTTCCGGATCTGCATTGGACAGGAAAATGCAGGTGTCATTGGTGGACGTGTCTCCATCCACACAGACCCGGTTAAAGGACCTGGACACCGCCGCATGCAGCCCTTTTTGCAGCAGGAGCGGCGGGAGGCACGGATTGCCGGTAATAAATGAGAGCATCGTGCACATATTTGGATTGATCATGCCGGAGCCTTTGGAACAGCCGCCGATGGTGGCCTTCCTGCCGTTTACCTCATAGGATACAGCTGCTTCCTTGGGGAAGGTATCGGTCGTCATCATCGCGCGGACCAGCCGGTTTCCGGCTTCAATGCCTGGCTCCAGGCGCTTTGCCAGTGCCGCAGCACCGGCTTCCAGCTTCTCCTGGGGCAGCTGCATCCCGATCACGCCGGTCGAAGCGACCAGCACTTCCTCTGCTTTGATCGAAAGTTCCCGTGCAGCAGCTTCTGCAGTGGCGCGGCATAGCCGCATGCCTTCTTCACCGGTGCAGGCATTTGCAATGCCCGCGTTGACAATGATCGCGCGGGCGCTTCCGCCGGACGTGCTGCCCACAATCCCAGCGTCATAGAGCACCGGTGCAGCCTTGACACGGTTGGATGTATAGGTGGCAGCAGCCGCACAGACCTTGTCTGCAAACAACAGCCCCATATCGTCCCGGCCTTCATATTTGATTCCGGCTGCAAATGCAGCCGCCGAAAACCCCTCTGCAGCGGTTGCCCCGCCAGGGATTTCTGTAAGATTGATCTGCATGATCGAACACTCCTTTTTGTGCGAAACACGCTCTCGTGCGAGGATTACGCCGCTTCGCTAACTCATAAATCTGGTGATATTTTTTTCGTTCAGGTAGAAATCATAGCAATTATAGTCCGTGCGCAGCGTCCACCCTTCTTCGTTCCAAAATTCGTTTCCAGCCGTGTTGTGGGCGAATGCGACCAGGGAGATCTTGTTGATGCCTTCGGCACGGAGCCGCTGCATCGCCTCGCCCACCAGCCGTTTGCCAATGCCCTGCCGCCGGTACTGCGTCCGGACGCAGACATGGTAGAACGACGCGGTTCTGCCGTCATGTCCACAGAGGATGGAACCCAGGATTTCACCCTCTAGTTCCGCAACAACGGATATTCCGGGATTCCGGAGCAGAAATTTTTCCACGCCTTCTTTCGAATCATCAATGCTGCGGATGCCGAAACCCTTGATGGACTTCCAGAGGGCGTAGACCTTTTCATAATCCGCAAGTTCCATGGTACGGACTTGTATGCCAGGAATTTTGATGTCCTGGCCGTTTTCTTCTTTCATGATTTAAGAACTCCTTTGCGCAGCCGGCAGCTGGTATTACGGGAACAGCGGTACGGCCTGAAGCCCTGCGTTTTCCGCAAAACCAAACAGCAGGTTCATGTTCTGGACGGCCTGCCCGGCGGCGCCCTTGACCAGGTTGTCCAGTGCTGCCATAATCACGACCCGCTTCGTCCGTGGATCGACCACGAAACCGATATCCACGAAATTCGAGCCTTCCACCCATCTTGTTTCCGGGCAGACGCCTTCCGGCAAAAGCCGGATAAAGTATTCGCTGCCGAAATATTTTTCATACGCAGCTTCAATCTGGCTGCGGCCAATTGTTTCATCTGCCAGGGAGGCATATGCCGTGACCAGGATTCCCCGGTTCATCGGCGCCAGGTGGGGGGTGAAGCTGATGACCACGTCCTTGCCTGCCGCGTAGGACAGCTGCTCTTCGATCTCCGGTGTATGCCGGTGGCGCGCAACGCCATAGGCTTTCATGCTTTCATTGACCTCGCAGTAAAGGTTCGCTGTTTTTGCGCCCCTGCCTGCCCCGCTGGTACCGCTCTTTGCGTCGATGACCAGTGTTTCCGGGCGGATCAGCTTTTCTGCAACCAGCGGATATGCGGACAGCATCGAGCATGTTGTGTAGCAGCCGGGATTTGCAATGACCCGCGCAGGCCGGATCTTCTCCCGGTTGATTTCGCACAGCCCGTAGACTGCTTCCTGGATGAGCTGCGGGCTTTTGTGCGAGATCTGATACCATGCCTCGTAGGTCTGGACATCTTTGATCCGATAGTCCGCGGAAAGGTCGATGACTTTCGTCTTGTTTAAGACGTCTTCGGTCAGGATGCCGGAGAGATAGCCCTGGGGCGTAGCCGTGAAGACCACATCCGCTTCTTCCGCCATCTGGTCCAGTTCCGGAGCACTGCAATCCTCCCTGACAAACGAGCGCAGATTCCCGTAAATTCCGGCAAATGGCTGCCCGGCATAGCTTTTGCTGCCATATTCCAGCAGGGTCACCTGTGGATGTCCCAGGAGCAGCCGCGCCAGTTCCGCTCCTGCATAGCCCGTCGCTCCAATGATACTCGCTTTGATCGTGTCCAAACCTAGATACCTCCTTCATAACTATAGAAAAACATAGTATACACCTTTTTGGGAACGGGTGCTACTGTTTTTTTGGAAATTTTGTGTTTTAATTTTTGGTTTTTATTTCTATCGTCTTCTTCATGGTTTTTTCATGTTTTTTTCTTTGTTGTTTTTGATGGTTTGCCCCTTGCATTCATCACAGGAATCGTTTATTATGGAAGGCGGATTTTTATTGTTCTAAAAAATCAGAAAGGAAAAAAGATTATGAGCGAGAAAGTAGTACTGGCATATTCCGGCGGTCTGGATACCACGGCAATCATCCCCTGGCTGAAGGAGAATTATGGCTATGAGGTCATCTGCTGCTGCATCGACTGCGGGCAGGGCGATGAGCTGGACGGCCTTGAGGAGCGCGCGAAAGCGAGCGGTGCCGCGAAGCTTTATATCGAGGACATCACGGACGAATTCTGCGAGGAATATATCATGCCCTGTGTCCAGGCGGGTGCGGTCTATGAGAATAAATACCTGCTGGGTACTTCCATGGCGCGTCCCGGCATCGCCAAGCGTCTGGTAGAAGTCGCACGGCGGGAAGGCGCAACGGCGATCTGCCACGGCGCAACCGGCAAGGGCAACGACCAGATCCGTTTCGAGCTCGGGATCAAGGCGCTGGCACCGGATCTCAAGATCATTGCTGCATGGCGGGACGATAAATGGACGATGGATTCCCGTGAATCAGAGATCGCATACTGCCGCGAGCACGGCATCGACCTGCCGTTTTCTGTGGATCAGAGCTCCAGCCGTGACCGCAACCTCTGGCATATCCGCCACGAAGGGCTGGAACTGGAAGATCCTGCGCAGGAGCCGGATTATGACCATCTTCTGGTGCTGGGCGTTTCTCCGGAAAAAGCGCCGGATGAGGGCGAATATGTCACGATGACGTTTGAAAAGGGCGTACCGAAATCCGTCAATGGCAAGGAAATGAAAGTGGCGGACATCATCCGGGAGCTCAATCGCCTGGGCGGCAAGCACGGCATCGGCATCATAGACATCGTAGAAAACCGTGTGGTAGGAATGAAGAGCCGCGACGTCTATGAAACGCCTGGCGGCACCATCCTGATGGAGGCGCACGACCAGCTTGAAGAACTGGTTCTGGATCGTGATACGATGGCGGTTAAAAAAGACCTTGGAAATCGTCTGGCACAGCTGGTATACGAAGGGAAATGGTTTACGCCGCTCCAGGAAGCGCTCTGCGCATTTGTGGAAAGCACACAGAAATATGTGACCGGCGAAGTCAAATTCAAGCTGTACAAAGGGAACATCATCAAGGCAGGCGAAAGCTCTCCGTATTCGCTTTACAGCGAATCCCTGGCAAGCTTCACGACCGGAGACCTTTATGACCACCACGACGCGGAAGGCTTCATTACCCTCTTTGGGCTGCCGCTCAAAGTCCGTGCGATGAAACTGGCGGAAGCAGAAAAAAATAAATAATGCATGCGGTTGCTGCAAAGAAAACCTCCCGGTGGATCACCGGGAGGTTTTCTTTCTATATTGATTTCTATTCTTCTTCAAATGCATCATCATCTACTGCTGTTCCCGCCGTATTCGAAGAAGCAGTGTTCTGTTCGGTCGTCTGTGCCGTTTGTCCTGCCGCAAATGGAGAAGCAGGCGGCATCTGTGCCGGTTGTCCCGCTGTAAACGGGTCAGCGGTCTGTCCCTGTGCCGCTTGCCTTGCCATAAACGGGTCAGCGGCCTGCCCCTGTGCCGCTTGCCCTGCCGTAAACGGGTCAGCAGCTTGTCTCTGCGTCGCCTGCCCTGTCATAAACGGGTCTGAGGCCTGCCCCTGTGCCGCTTGTCCCGCCGTAAAAGGATCTGCGGCCGGCATCTGGACGGATTGCCCAGCCGTAAAAGGATCTGCAGCCTGTCCCTGCGTTGCTTGTCCTGCCATAAACGGGTCTGCCTGTCCCTGCGTTGCCGGCCCTGCCGTGAACGGATCTGCCTGCCGTGCTGCGGTATAGGGATCTGCGAATGGATCCGGTGCAGACGGTGCAGAGGGCATCCCGCCAGTCTGGTCCATTCCTGCGCCCGGCCCAAACTTCAGGTATTTCAGTGCTTCAAAGAGCGTGGCATCCGTAGAAGCTTCATAAGGATTCGTATAGAACACGTCTACGAGTCCGATGGAAAACGCCCCCAGGATATGCCAGCCAATAAACGAAAGATCCAGCAGGAATGCATGCAGCTTGTCCCCATCCATCAGCCGCTTGCTGACCGCAAACGCTTCTTCCTTGCTGATATTCGGGTTTTCTGCAAGCAGGTACGGAACCATCCGGTATTCATAATTTTTGATAATACCCGGAATGATAAACAGCAGGGTCCAGAGGAAGGTGTACAGATCCCGGAAAAACATGACCTTGACCACATTCAGGTAGTTATTGTCAAAGGGAAACGCCAGTTCTGAAATCTTTGCGTTTTCTTCCTGGTTCTTCATCAAAAAGCGCCTGCAGCCCACTGAAATCGGGCGGTATACCAGGATATGGATGGCCAGTGCAAACGCGATTGCCAGGATGCAGACCAGCATGATGAATACGATGTAGGGGCGGAGCTGCGAAAAAAGCTCCCCGATCCTGTTGTCGTAGCGATCGCGCGCCTCAAAGCTCCTTCCGCCTGAGAACGGCGATGCCTCTCCGTATTCCCGATCAAATGATCCAAAAAACGAATCAAAATCATCCAGTTCATCGTAGTCCAGGGTGGTACGTTTCACGTTACTATGACGATGGGACATTCTGTGTTCATTTCGAAAATCCGGATTTGATGTTGTTTTCTTTGAAGAATCACCAACCCGTACGATTGCCTGGAAATAGCTGGAAAGCGCAGTGCTGATCCCCGGCGCTTCACCGATTACACAAAGCACCAGGCAGATCAGGAACACCTTCCAATAATTCCGTTTCATCGCAGTCTTTCCGCGGTTTTTCAAATTCGCAATCGACCACATAACAAGCGACACTCCTTTCAATTCTTTGATTCAATAATCTGCATAACCCGGTTGGACAAAGCCTCTTCCGTGATGCTGCCGCCGGCAAGCGCGGCGCTGACCGCGTCATAGCTGCCCTGCAGGTCTTCTGTGAAAAACAGCATTTTGACGGTCGAGAGCGCGGTATCCGCAAAGCCTTCGCCGGACATGGCAGAAACAATCTCCTGCGCGGTATAGGTTTCCGGCGTTTCCGACAAAAGTGTAATGCCGGAAGTCCCCAGGATACTGCTGCAATCAGCACTTGCACCCAGAAAAGGCACCGGTGCCCCGATTGCGCTGTAATAGCGCCGTGTGTTGCTTGCCATCGCACCGGAATGGTATGTGTCCCGAAGGTTTTCCAGCTTGTATATGATCCCGCCAACCGGCTTGGAAGTAATCGCCGCCTGGGTCGCGCTGCCTGCTGCGGTCACTTTCCCGGCACCTGTCAATGCTTCCGGTGTTGTGGCAAGGATCTGATAAATTTTCTGTGCCTGTGTCATCTGGGAGACGGTGGTCTTCGTTGCTTCAGAAAATTCGCTGGATCCGGTATCAGGATCGGTGGATCCATCTGCGTTCTCGTTCGTCTTGTCCTTTTTCGAGTCACCGGAAAGCCGCTTTGCCATTTTTTCCGCATCTTTTTTCAGGGCGCGGCGGTGTGCGGCAATCGATTCATTCCGCTGGACGGCAAAGTAGCCAAATCCAGCCAAAAGCCCCGCGATCAGCAGGAAAGACAGCACGTTCAGAAGGCGTTGGACCACTTCGGGCACTGCGGCATCTTCTTTGTGGACCATGTGCTTTTTCTGTTTTTTCCCATTTTCTCCGAATCCGCTGGCATCTTTCGCCAGGCTTTCATCATCGCTGAAGTCGATGACCGTTTGTTCTTCGATCGTTCCTGTTTTTTTCACGGATCATACCTCTTTTTTGATTCTATTGAACTCATAGGGCGTCAGCTGGTAAACATAATAATTCAACCAGTTGGTATATAATGTATTTGCATGCCCCCGCCATAGAAGCAGCGGACGCTGGCTCGTATCATCATTCGGGTAATAATTCACAGGCAGGGCAATGTCCAGCCCTTTCGCCTTGTCCCGCTTGTACTCCTTGTCCAGAGTCAGCCGGTCATATTCCGGATGTCCCATACAAAAGATGCGGCTGCCGTCTTTGTTCATACAGAGGAAAACGCCCACCTCTTCCGATTCCGCCAGGATGATGATGTCTGAAAGGCTTTTCAGCTTTGTTTCATCAATCGTGGTATTCCGGGAATGCGGCATCAGGAAATCATCATCAAACCCGCGGACCAGCGGTACTTTCCGATGCTGGACTTTATGGGAATAGACGCCGAACACCTTGGAAGGAAGAATCGTTTTTTCCACTCCGTAGAAGTGGTACAGTGCCGCCTGTGCTCCCCAGCATAAAAACAGCGTTGAAGTAACATGCGTATTGGACCATTCCAGGATCTCGCAGAACTCCTGCCAGTAATCCACCTGCTCATACTCCAGCAGCTCGACAGGCGCACCGGTGATAATCAGCCCGTCAAAAAAACGATCCTTCACGTCATAATAGGTTTCATAAAAGGTGTCCAGATGGCTCCTGGAAGTATTTTTTGCGCTATGCGTCGCTGTTGCAAGCAAGGTGATATTGACCTGCAGGGGTGTATTAGATAACGAACGCAGTATGGCAAGTTCCGTATCTTCCTTCAGCGGCATCAGGTTCAGGATCGCGATATTGATGGGACGGATGTCCTGATGCATGGCACGGTTCTCATCCATGACAAACACATTTTCTTTTTCCAGGATGCTGCTCACCGGAAGTGAGGCACGAGTTCTAATCGGCATGTTGTCTTTCCTCCAGTTGTTGTAAAAATTCCTCTTCTGAAATCACGGGGATTCCAAGTTCCATTGCCTTCGTCTGCTTGGAGCCGGCATTTTCCCCCGCCAGCAGGAAAGAAGTCTTCCTGGACACGGAGCCGGTCACCTTCCCGCCGTTTTTTTCAATCAGGTCTGCCGCTTCTTTGCGCATCAGGGTGGGCAGTGTTCCCGTGATGCAAAACGTTTTCCCGGCAAAGAGGTCGGATGCCTGGGAAAATTCGCTGTCCATCCGAACGCCCGCGTCCTTTAGCCGCTGCAGGAGCGCGCGGTTTTTCTCATCTTTGAAAAAATCTACAATACAGCCCGCCAGGACTTCCCCGACGTCTTCCACTTCCAGCAGCTGCGCCTCGCTTGCTTTGGCAAGCGCATCCAGCGTCTGGAACCGTTTCATCAGCTTGGCGGCCGCCGTCTTTCCCACATTGTCAATGCCAAGCCCTGTCAGTAGTTTCTCCGCGCTGTTCTGTTTGGAAGCTTCGATCACAGCCAGCAGCTTGTCGGTATTTTTTTCTTTTCCAATGATCCCGTCTTCGATCAGGGCATCCCGTTTTTTATACAGCTGATAAATATCGGATACATCCACGAGGTCGCCCCGCTCACAGAGTGCTTCGATATAAGATGCGCCAAACCCTTTGAGATCCATGGCATCCCGGCTGGCAAAGTTGATGATCCGCCGGATGGACTGCGCAGGGCAGGCGGGATTCGTGCATTTGATATCCGCTGTGCCCGGCATGCGGCAGGTTTTTTCTCCGCAGGCGGGGCAACAGTCCGGAATCTGGTAGCTCCCTTCCGATTCTTTTTTGGATAATGCCTTGATCTTGGGGATGATTTCTCCGGATTTGTACACCAGCACCTGGTCTCCGACATTGATCCCCAGTTCGTCAATAAAATCCTGGTTGTGCAGGGTCGCACGGGTGACCGTCGTCCCGCAGAGCCGCACCGGATCAAAGATGGCGGTCGGGTTGATCCGCCCCGTTCTGCCGACGGACAGTTCGATCTCCCGGATCGTGCTCTCCTTCTCTTCCGGCGGGTATTTGTATGCGACCGCCCAACGGGGCGCTTTCGCCGTTGCACCCAGAAGCTGCCGGTCGGCGTACCGGTTGATTTTCACGACAGCACCGTCAATATCATAGGGCAGCTGCCCCCGTTTTTCGCCGATTTCACAGATCGCTTGCCAGACTTCTTCGGCGTCCCTGCACAGGCGATAATCATCAATGATGGGGATCCCTTCGGATGCCAGGTACTCGTAGCACGAGGTATGCGTATCAAATGCCCGTCCTTCCACGTCCTGCAGGTTAAAGACAAACATCGAAAGCGGCCGCTCCTGCAGCGCCTTGCTTTCAAGCTGGCGCAGCGTTCCTGCGGCACAGTTCCTGGGATTGGCAAAGAGCTTTTTTCCCAGCAGCTCCTGACGGGCATTGACCGCTTCAAAGGTATCCAGACGCATATAGACTTCCCCGCGGATTTCCAGGTAATCCGGCGCGTGCGAAAGTTCCTGTTTTACATCCTGGATCATCCGGGCGTTTTCTGTGACATCTTCCCCGAATTCCACGCCGTCTCCACGGGTTTCCGCAAGTACCAGTTTCCCATGTTCATAGCGCAGGGTCATAGACAGCCCGTCGATCTTGTATTCAACCACAAATTCCGGATTCGCGAGCCGTTCTTTCATATCAGCAACAAACGAAAAGACTTCTTCTTTGCTGAAGACGTCCTGGAGCGAAAGCATCGGCACCCTGTGGCGCACCAGAACACCGGC
>CADBTO010000353.1 GCA_902797565.1 uncultured Lachnospiraceae bacterium | reverse complement strand
CAGATGGTCTGAATGGAATACCATCCCGCCGAGCGGGATCATGGTAAACGAATCAATCACGGCACGCAGGATATACTGGTGCATATTCATCGTCAGCATCAGCAGAAGCATAAAATGGTAATACAGGTTTCCTGTCACCGTGACCTGGGTGCTCATCGACGGGTCGAACTGGGTCGCCATCGAGATCCCGATATCCATATCAATGACATTTCCCGCAAATAAAATAATGGAATTACAAATGTTTGCCGCGTATCCAAGCAGCAAACCCGTAATTCCCTCTTTCAAAACCAGCATTCCATAACCTATGGCACTCGAATAAATTTCTTCCTCCGGTGCGATCATATATAAAACTATGATGGATAACAGGCAGGAAAGCCCTATTTTGGTTTCTCCCGGCACCCCGTTCTGCGCAAAAAAAGGTGCGATAAACAGAAACATCGTGATACGGACCAGGATCAACAAAAAATGCTCAAAATAGATGAGGTCAAAGGTATAAGCAACCGGAGCATCCATCGAAAAAACCTCTTGAAAACCTTATCGGATATAGATTGAAAAATTTCCCCACAGCCTCTCGATATAATCTGTCAAAGTTGTCATCAAAAAAGATCCGAAGACAATCAGCGCAATAAAAATCGAAAGGACCTTGGGAACGAAGGTCAGTGTCTGCTCCTGGATCGACGTCACCGTTTGGAAAATACTGATGGTCAGGCCGACCACCAGGGAAATCACCAGCATCGGTGCGGAACAAATGATAATATTATAGAACGCGTCCCGCATCACATCCAGAACCTGTCCCTCTGTCATAATAAAACTCCTTTATCAGTAAAAGGTCTTCACCAGCCCGCCGATGATCAGATCCCATCCATCCGCCATAATAAACAGCAGAATCTTGAACGGCATCGAAATCGTCGTTGGCGGCAGCATCATCATACCCATGGACATCAGCACGGATGCCACAACCATATCAATGACAATGAATGGAATATAGATCAGGAAACCAATGATGAAGGCCGTCCGAAGCTCGCTTAAAATGAAACTCGGAACCAGAACACGCAGAGGCACGGTATCATAATTGTCCCCCTCATACGTAACCTCGGCAATATCACACATCAGGTTCAGATCCTTGGTCTGGGTCTGGGTATACATAAACTGCCGAACCGGAACCACAATCCGCTCCAATGCCTCATCCTGCGTAATCTCCGCGTTATCCAAGGGCACCAGAGCCTCTTCATTGATCGTTGCAGCCGTCGGCCACATAATAAACAGCGTCAGGAACAGTGCCAGCCCGATCAACACCTGGTTAGGCGGGGATGTCTGGGTACCGATCGCGATACGGACGAAATGCAGCACGACAATGATCCGGGTATAACAGGTAAACATGATCAGGATCGCCGGAGCCAAAGACAAAACGGTCAGGACCAAAAGGATCCGGACCGTGCCATTCAGCGTTCCCTCTTCCCCGTCAAACGTCAGGGTAAAGCCTGACCCGGTAGAAGGACCCGTCACTTCGCCTGTCGCGTTGGGTGCATCATCAGTCGGACCATAATCTGTACTGGGCGCGGCATCCTCCCTGTTTTCATCCCGGTCCCTGGCATTTCGTACATTGGGAGAGTTCCCTGCTCCCTGCGTCCTTGTTGTATCAGCCGATTGATTGTTCCCGCTCCGCTCTTCCTCTGTCCTTGTATCTTCCGCCGCCATCGCCTCCACAGGCCGCGACGGGAAAGCAAATGCACAGATTCCTGCTAATGAAACAAAAAAAAGGGCCAGGGCCAGCCACACAAAAAATACAGCTTTTGTAAATCTGCTCAGAAATTTACCCATGATATGATAACCGCCTACTTCCCAACATCTGATTTCCGGAACTGCGCCAGAATCTTTCCAAAAGCATTTTCGCGAAGGTCCGCTGCATTCATTTCCGAAAGGGAAAGCTTCTCCCCGTCCACCTTCCCGACCAGATTCACCTCGTTTTTTCCAATGGCGATCACATAATACTCGCCCTTCCCTACTTCCACAAGACAAAGGAATTTCTCCGGAGCAAGCCGCAGCGTCTCAACAACCTTCAGATTTGCGCCTGCGAGCATCGTCCCTCTTTGGTATTTTGCCGCCCATCTGGTAGCCAGAATGGTCAGGGCAAGAATACCAAAGAAAAGAACAAGTAAGAAGAAAAAACGAAAAAAATTATCAAACGTGCTGGCGGAACCAGAGGTTTTTACCTGTTCGGAAAGCCCTGCCTGCGCAGATAGAAAAATGCTTTGCACCCAGGGCCTACCCAATGACTTTCTTCACCGCCTCCAGCACACGTTCCGCCTGGAATGGCTTCACGATGAAGTCTTTCGCCCCGGACTGGATCGCCTCGATAACCATTGCCTGCTGGCCCATTGCGGAGCACATAATGACGGACGCATTGGGATCCTTCTCACGGATGCCTTTCAGCGCGCCAATCCCATCCATCTCCGGCATGGTGATATCCATCAATACAAGATCCGGATTGCACTCGGAATAAGCCTCAACAGCCTTGACACCATTCTCAGCCTCTCCGACCACGTTGTAGCCATTCTTCGTCAGAATGTCTTTGATCATCATCCTCATAAAAGCAGCGTCATCACAGATCAAGATATTTTTTGCCATTTTTGCACATCTCCTTGTTTATATTTGCGGGAGGAAAAACCCGGACATACCCCCCAGGTACGTCTCTCCCCTCCAGGTTTATATATGTTCGGAATCCACCAGGCAGCCCGGCGTAATCCCGATCATCACAGGTTCCATCGAGCAGGAAAACGAAAACCGCCCTGCTCTCCGCGCGGGGTTCGCCCGGCTGCGCCGGGTACTTTCATTTTGCACCCCGTTGCGCGAAAGACATCAAACAGCGTGTCACTATTTGACAATTTCAGTGATACGTACACCGAACGCTTCCTCGATCACCACCACTTCGCCTTTTGCCACATACTTGCCGTTCACAAGCACGTCAATCGGCTCACCGGCGATCTTGTTCAGCTCAATGATTGTTCCCGGCGCAAACTCCAGGATATCATGGATGGATTTGTGCGTCCGCCCAAGTTCCACTGTGACCTCAAGGGGCACATCCATGATCAGGTCAATATTTTCCGGCGCGTAAGCAGGTATCCCCCCACCGGCAAACGGTGTAAACTGCGCCGCCTCAACGTTGACCTGCGGCTGCTGCATCATCGGTGCTGCTGCCATCATCGGCATCCCTCCTGCCGCCATCATGGGCGGCGGTGCTGCCGCCATCATCGGCGGTGGTGCTGCTGCCGCTGCCGGAGCAGCTGCTGGCGGAGGACTGTCAATCGCGGAATCATCCATCGTTGAGTTCGAGTCACTCTCCATATTGGCAGCAACCTGACTGCACATCTCTTTAGCAAGCGTTACGGGATACAGCTGCATGATCTTGGAATCCACCAGATCCCCGATAATCATATTGAATTCGATCTTGACGAACTCATCCCGCAGGAATTCGTCAATATCGCCCCCGTCAATGGTCTCCTGGAGATCCATCAGATCGGAGGTTGGCGGTGAGATATCCACCATCATGTTCAGCATGGAAGAAAGAGATGTTGCCGCAGAACCCATCATCTGGTTCATTGCTTCTGAGATCGCCGATAAATGGAGTTCGCTGATCTCCCCGTCGGTATTCGTCCCATCCCCGCCCATCATCAGGTCCGTGATGATCTTCACATCCTGTTCCTTCAGGACCAGGACATTGCTTCCGTTAAGCCCTTTGGTATAGCCGATCCGAACCAGCACGCAGGGCTTCTCGTACATATTGACGATGTCTTCCCACCGGGACATCGATACAACCGGCGTGGAAATATCCACCTTCTTGTTGACCAGGGAAAAGAGCGTCGTGGCTGCAGTCCCCATACTGATATTGGCTACTTCGCCAATGGTATCCTGCTCGTCTGTGGTCAATGCATTGCCCCCACCCCCATCTGTGGCGGTCCCGCTGAAGAGCGCATTGATCTCATCCTGAGATAAACCTGAATCTGCCATTAACTCTCCTCCCTGATGACTGAAGTGATCTGCACGGCATAATTCTTATCCAAAGAACCCGGCAGCGCTGTAAATTTTCTGATTTCACCCACGAAGATATCCAGTTCCTCATCCACCTTCCGATCCAGACGGATGATATCCCCGGGCATAAGCGAAGCAAAATCACTGACATGGATCCGGCTGTGCCCCAGAATTGCCGAAACAGGGACATTCGCCTTCCGGATCAACATCTCAATATCTTCTGCATACAGCTCCTCGCTGGACTCCTGCATGCTGGAATACCAGAACTTGGTATTCAGCTTGTCCATGACAGGTTCCAGGGTGATATACGGAAGACAGACATTCATCAAGCCTTCCACGTCACCAATACAAATATTCAGCGTCACGATTGCGATCATTTCACTGGGAGAGATCAGCTGTGCAAACTGGGGGTTCGTCTCGATTCGTTCCAGCCGCGGCATAATATCTTCCACGTTGCCCCATGGCTCCCGCAGAAGTTCAACGCAGCTGGTCATGACCCGCTCAATAATCAGCAGCTCAATCTCGGTAAACTCCCGGCTTTTATCTAAGGGGACTCCCTCGCCTCCCAGCATCCGGTCCACAATCGCATACCCCAGCTTCGTGGCAAGTTCCATAATGATATTCCCCTTCAGGGGATCAAAATTGACCACGCCCAGAAGCACCGGGTTTGACAGAGCGTTGGAGAACTCCATATAGGTGACCGCCTCAGAGTTCATAACCTCTACCTGTACGCTTTTCCGTAAGTATACCGGCAGGTTCGTAGAAAGGAGCCTGCCATAATTTTCAAAAATGATTTCCAATGTCCGAAGGTGCTCTTTGGAAAATTTGGAAGGCCGGGCAAAGTCATACTCCTTGACAGACGTCTCCGGGCCCTTCTTCATCTCCTCGGCATCCACATCGCCACTGTTTAAGGCTTTGAGGAGGTTATCAATCTCACTTTGGGACAGGACGTCACTCATTTCATATCACCTGCCCAAATCTTACTGATAATTTCCACTAATCTTCACACCGACAATATAATCATCCCCGAACTGCCCGCGCAGGCGTTCCAGGATTGCAGCCTCCACGTCATCCAGAT
>CADBTO010000352.1 GCA_902797565.1 uncultured Lachnospiraceae bacterium | reverse complement strand
GTTTTTCATTATTCACCAGGCGAGCCCGCATCTGGATGGCCAGTATGCGGCGTTTGGGAAGGTGATAGAAGGGATGGATGTGGTGAACCGGATTGCGGAGGTTCGGACGGATTTTTCAGATCGGCCGATCGAGGCAGTGGTGATGAAGAAAGTGGATGTAGATACATTCGGTGTGGATTATCCGGAGCCGGAAAAGATATAAAAGCGGGAGAGCAATTTAGGAGGTGGCAAAGTGTTAGCAGCGATATTACCTTTGTTTGACGACCATGTGGGTGTCCAGGCGTATTCCGTGTTCAGCCAGAGGGAAAACTCTTTCCTGAACTCGATGTATGGCGGTGCGGCGGCATTTGATGACAACACGAGCATCGAAGGATTTGAAGTCATCCAGAGCATGGGTGTGGATACCCTTGCGGATGGGCACAATATATTCGTACCAATTAACAATGTGTCCCTGTTTCTGGATATCGAAGGGCAGGCACCGGAGGGCCGGGAGAAGATCATTCTGCTTCTGGATACCACAATCCCGGCAGATGAACGGTTTGTGGAACGGGTGTCCAAGCTGAAGATGGAAGGCTTCCAGGTTGCGCTCCGGGATATTTCCATCCATCAGATCGGGGATTATCGGTCGCTTCTGGATCTGGCGGATTATCTGTTCCTGGATCACCATAAAGTGAATATTGAAAAAGCGAAGGGACCGTTTATGCGGTTTTTCCCGGATATGAAGCTGGTTGCGGTAAATGTGGACTCGCAGTGGGAATTCCGCAAGCTTCTGGATATGGGGCAATTTCTGGGCGGATTCGACCTCTATGAAGGAGATTTCTTCCGGCGTCCTGCCAGTGCAGGGGATAAGGAACTGGCACCTTTGAAGATCACCTATCTGGATCTGCTCAAGGTCGTGAACCAGCCGGATTTTGACCTTGCAGATGCGGCGGACGTGATCGGGAAGGATACTGCGCTTGTTATCTCGCTGCTGGAAATGGTCAACAGGATGACGGTTAATTCCAATATTTCGTCGATCCGCCACGCGGCAGCGATGATGGGACAGAAAGAACTGAAACGCTGGATCAATACCGCAGTGACCAAAGAACTCTGTTCAGACAAGCCCAGTGAGATTATGCGTTCGTCCCTGATCCGGGGGCGTTTCGCGGAGAATCTGGCGAAGCCGTTTAAGATAGAGGACAAATCTACAGAGCTGTTCCTGATGGGAATGTTCTCACTATTGGATGTCATCCTGGATAAGCCGATGGATGAGGCGCTGCATGGTGTCAGCGTGACGCAGGAGATCGAAGACGCGATTATGAAACGGCAGGGGGATCTGGCACCGGTGCTGACGTTGATTATCGAATATGAAACAGCGTCCTGGCAGGAGGTTTCGCGGCAGCTGGTGCTCCAGAACCTGGATATGGACGATGTATATGAAGCGTATCTGGAGGCGCTCCGCTGGTATCGTGCGCTTTTGCATGAGGCGGCGCAGGCAGCGGAATCATAAGAAGTCAGAAGCATACAGGAGAGTGGTGATAATATGGAGCGAGTGTCTGGAGCGGCATTCGCTCCATTCATTTTTATACGCTCCCCCGTGCGGTGAATTTTCCAGTTGAATCTTTTTTCCAGAAATGCTATAATAGCAAATCGGGGAAGGTTCTGATACCGTTCCAAAGGGGAGGAGTATGCTTATGGAGCCGACAAAGAGGGGACACATTCGGCTGTATCTGCGGGGACCGCTTTATATGGCAGGGCTTTTGGCGATAGCCGATATTATCTTGTTTTGTGTGTATAGCGACTGGCGGATCGGGGCAGGGGGAGCCGCGCTCGTCGGGTTGTACACGATTGCGGCGGGCACCTATTATGCCATATATAACCGCAAGCTTCGGGAGGAGATCATGGCATTTGCCGTGAACTATGGAACCGTGCAGCGGTATCTGCTGCATCATTTCCAGCTGCCTTATGCGCTCCTGGACGAGAGCGGGCGATTCTTGTGGATGAATGGAAAATTCTGTGAGGATACCGGGAAGGAGCCGGGCTATTCAAAATCCGTAACAACGATTTTTCCGGAAATTACGAGGGAAGTCCTTGCAAAATTAACGGACAAGGACATCTCGATTAAAGTGAAGCTTCCCAAACGGCATCTGCTGGCACAGCTCAAGCGGCTGGAAATTGCGGATGAGCGGCTTGAAAGCGATGGCACGATGATCAGCCTCGGTGTGGGGATGGGAAGCGTCGTGTCGCTGATGCTCTTCGACGAAACGGAACTTGATGAGACCAGGCAGCTGTATCAGGATCAGAAGCTGGTGGCGGGGCTGATTTATATAGATAATTATGAAGAAACCTTTGAAAGTGTGGAGGATGTCAAGCGTTCCATGCTGACTGCGATCATCGACCGGAAAATCAGCCGGTATTTCCGGGATTCGGATGCAATTATCCGGAAGCTGGAACGCGACAAGTATTTCATGATCTTCCAGCAGAAATATCTGCCAAAACTCGAAGAATCTAAGTTTTCGATTCTGGAAGATATCAAAAATACGAAAGCGGGTAATGAAAACGAGATCACACTTTCCATCGGAATTGGTGTTGGGGCAAACAGCTATGCGCAGAGCGCGGAATATGCCAGGGCAGCGATTGACCTTGCGTTGGGGCGCGGAGGTGCTCAAGCGGTCATCAAAGATTCTGAAGGAGTGTCCTATTACGGTATGCGTGGCAGGGAAGTGGAGAAGACGACCCGTGTCAAGTCACGCGTGAAGGCGCAGGCACTGCGGGAAATGATGGAGGCAAAAGAGAAGGTCATCGTCATGGGACACAAAATCAGTGACGAGGATGCGTTCGGAGCCGCCATCGGCGTATATTGCGCGGCACGGCAGCTGGGAAAACCCTGCCATATTGTGCTGAATACGATTACGGCGACCTTGCGGCCGCTGACAGAACTTTTCACAGTTGAAGCCGGATATCCGGATGATATGATTATCAATAGCGGGCAGGCGCTTGAAATGGTAAATCCCAGGACGCTGGTCATGGTGGTGGATACGAACCGCCCGTCCTACACGGAATGTCCGGAGCTGCTGCGGAGGAATTCCAGTATCGTGGTCTTCGACCACCACAGGCAGGGGGATGAACAGATCCAGAATCCGATCCTGTCTTATGTGGAGCCGTATGCTTCTTCGGCGTGTGAAATGATTGCAGAGACGCTGCAGTATTTCTCAGAACGGATCCGGATCGAACCGCGCGAAGCGGACTGCATTTATGCAGGGATTCTGATTGATACAAACAATTTCATGACAAAGACCGGCGTCAGGACTTTTGAGGCTGCGGCATACCTGAAGCGGATTGGTGCAGAAGTAACGCGTGTGCGAAAAATGCTGAGGGAAGATATGTCGTCCTATAAGGCACGCGCAGAAGTTGTGCGTAACGCGGAAGTCTACCGGGGCGCGTTTGCAATTTCAGTCTGTGATGCATTAGGCGTGGAAAGCCCGACGGTCGTGGCAGCACAGGCAGCAAATGAGCTGCTCAATATTGTTGGCATCAAAAGCAGCATCGTTTTGACGAAGTATGCTGGAAAAATATATGTTTCGGCACGTTCGATTGATGAGATCAATGTCCGGGAGATTATGGTGCGTTTGGGCGGCGGCGGCCATATCAATGTTGCAGGTGCCCAGATTGAAGGCGCTCAGATTGAAGAGGCGCGGCGGATGATTAAACATATATTGGATGATATGTTGGAAAAAGGAGAGATTGAGTTATGAAAGTGATTTTATTGGAAGATGTAAAGCCCCATGGAAAGAAGGGGGATGTCGTGGAAGTGGCGGACGGCTATGCCCGGAATGTGCTGCTTCGGAAGAAGAAGGGGCTTGAAGCAACACCGGCAAACCTGAACAACCTCAAACTCCAGAACAAGAATGCAGAGCGGATTGCGGCAGAAAACCTTGCAGCTGCACAGAAGATGGCAGAAGATATGAAGGAGTGGGTGGTAGAAACGAAGATCCGGACCGGCGAAGGAGACCGGGTGTTTGGTTCTGTGTCTTCGAAAGAAATTGCGGAATCTGTGGAGAAGCAGTACGGACAGAAGCTGGACAAGAAGAAGATTGTCCTTGAGGAGCCAATCCGGACTCTGGGGACGACGGAGGTCAAGGTCAAGCTGCATGCGCAGGTATCGGCGACACTGCGGGTACACGTTGGGGCGATGGATTGATGGCGGATACGAATATGGATTTTGGGAATGCGGCATCTGGACAGGATGGCAGAAGCGGGAATGCGGATGCCGTCCGGCAGATGCCGTATTCTGCCGAGGCGGAACAGGCGGTCATCGGTGCGATGCTCCAGGATCGGGATGCGGCACTGATCGCCGCTGAAATGCTTCAGAAGGAAGATTTTTATGTCCCCTATCTGGCGAAGATGTTTGAAGTCCTGGCCGGAATGGCAAATGATGCAGCGGATATGGATATCATTGTCATCCTGGAGAAGTTCCGCGCCAGCGGTCTTCCTGCAGAATATACAGAGCCGGGTTATCTGGCGATGCTGATGGACAAAGTGCCGGTGACAGTGAATATACGGAATTATGCAAAAATCGTATCGGATAAGGCATTGCTCCGCAGGATTGTGAAGGTCAATCGGGAGATTTCTGAGGCTTGTTTCAAGGGGGAGATGGCGGTTGATGATGTTCTGGATATGACGGAATCTCAGTTTCTTGCGCTATTGCAAAAGCGGGGCGTGGGAGATATGGTGCCAATCCGCACGATTGTCCGGAATGCTTTGAGCAAGATCGAGCAGGCATCGCGGCAGACCGGCAATGTGACAGGCGTGCCTACGGGCTTTATCGATCTGGATTACCAGACAGCTGGCTTGCAGCCTTCGGATCTTGTGCTGATTGCGGCAAGACCTTCGATGGGGAAAACGGCCTTTGCGTTGAATATTGCTCAATATGTGGCGTTTCGGAAGAACCTGTGCGTGGCAGTCTTTTCGCTCGAAATGAGCAAGGAGCAGTTGGTGAACCGGCTGTTTTCGTTGGAATCCCGCCTGGATGCCCAGAAACTCCGGACGGGGAATCTGGCGGATTATGAATGGGAAAAACTGATCGAGGGCGCCGGGATCATCGGGCAGTCGAAACTGATTATTGACGATACACCGTCAATTTCGGTGTCTGAGCTGCGCAGCAAGTGCAGGAAATACAAGCAGGACCAGGGGCTGTCCATGGTGATTATCGACTACTTGCAGTTGATGACGGTGGGCGGTGGATCCATGCAGCGATCCCGGCAGCAGGAGATATCGGATATTTCGAGATCTCTGAAAGCGATTGCCAGAGAGATGAATGTCCCGGTCGTGGCGCTGTCCCAGCTTAATCGTGGCGTGGAACAGCGGGACGACAAGCGCCCGATGCTCTCTGATCTTCGAGATTCCGGAGCAATCGAGCAGGATGCGGACGTTGTAATGTTCATCTATCGGGATGATTATTACAATAAGGATACCGAAAAGAAGAATATTTCGGAAATTATTATCGCCAAACAAAGAAATGGACCTGTTGGAACCGTGAACCTGGCATGGCTGCCGGAGTACACGATGTTTGGAAATCTGGAGCGGCAAGGGCGGGAAGGGTGAAGATGGTTCGGTCATTTTACAGTGGCTTTCTTTGTTTTTCCCCATTTTCCGTAATACATAATCGTCTGTTTTTTGTTAAACCGGATGCATCGCATACGAATGTAATAGGTGGTTCCTGCAGATAGCCCGGTGATAGCATCCATCCGGGTTTTGGAATCGGAGAGGATGGATCCGGTATAGCCGGAAAGATCTTTGCTGGTAGAATACGAAATCTCATATGATTTCGTATTTTTTGATTTTGACCATTTGACAATGATGCAGCGATTGCTGCCCTGCAGGACCAGCGACTTCGGCGGAGCAGGCATGGAGGAAGCTGTTCGGATTTTGAGGGTATTCGAGGCTTTGGAACGGTAAGTCTTGGCATGTTTTGCACCGGAGTTTCGAAGCGCGTATACTTTGATGGTATAGGTGGTGCCGGGTCTCAGTCCGCTGATGGTGGCGGAGGTTGTATTCTTCTGAAAATTCATTTTCTTCGATTTTCCGGAACCATGATATTGGAGCAGATAAGCGGTGGCAAGACTGCTTTTCGTCCAGCTGCAGTGAATGCTGCTGGTTCCGGCTTGTATACCGCTGTTTGTCAGCTGGACAGCTTCAGCGGCTCCTTCTGTGAAAAAACCATATTTGACAGACGCTTTGGAATAGATTCGTTTTCCGTTCTGGATTGAAAAACTCCGGATTGTCAGAAAATACGGAGAAACAGCTGAGAGCCCGGTCAATTCCAGCTGTTTTGCTTTGTTTCCGAATACGGAAAAGAAACTGCATTCGTCCATATACCGCGTTTTGGACAGGGCAATCTCGCATCCGTCAATCTCGGTAGATGTACAGTTCCAGTGTACTGTGGCGGTATTTGTACCGGGATGGATCGAGGAGATCTCCGGGACGGGAAGCTGTGCATCCGAAGTACTTGACGGTTCAGTCAGGCTGGTTGTCTGACCTGCATCAGCAGGACGTGAGAACGCCTTGATACAAAAGTTGTCGATCGAATAAAATCGCATGAGACTTCCGGATGCCTGCAGGTTTTGGATATGCACGCTCCAGTCTTCCCAGCCGCTCGCCGTTGAATATAGAAAACTTTCTCCGGGATTTACGACTGCAATCCCGTAGGAAGCTGTGCGGAACGCACTCTGGTGGTTTTCGTAGGCGTCCTTGCTGCAGGCGATCGCAGCGCAGGTCTCATAACTTCTGCGCAGTTCCTTTGTTGTATAGGTTTGTGATGAAAGAATCGAGAATGTACTGCCTGCTTCCAAAATGATGCCCTGGTGTAATGGTACTCGGTGGTATCCTCCATACCGGGCGGTATATTGGATGGAATCAAGAAGCATACCATCTGTAGGATTTTCCGGGTTTTCGTTAAGCAGATAGATGGAAAGCTGGACCTGGCATTCCTCGTTGTACGTTAAAAAGCCAATATCATAGATTTCCTCGCGTTCTGTGGTTTGGAACACGTTTGCCATCGTACAGGGGCGGTCTGTTTCATTACAGTAGATTTCGCTTGCAGGCATGAGATCATACTGATGAATTTTTGAAGAATCTGATTGATCGGAGAGTATATAGTCATAGGACACGGGTGTGGTAAGTGTATGGTCATAAAAGGACACATAATAATACCCGGTTGCCTGTCCATCTTCGTCCGGAACACCCCAGTCGGATTGGTCTTCTGCATTCCCGCTCTTGCTCCCCCAGCTGTTTTTTACGATCCATGCGCCGGGTGCAGGTGGACTGGGGTGGCTGCCATCAAGAAAGAAATTACGTGTTTCGTACTGGTCGTCCCAACCGATGATGACTGCCTGGTGGTTCGATTCAATGCCTTGTGCCCGCCCTTCGAACACATATTGTGCCCAGGGAGCGCCCTCTCCGCTGGCATTGAGATAGGTTTTTCCTGTGGGTGAAGGGGTCGAAGGATCTGCGTCGTCACCGTAGAGACTGATTGACACCCCTTTTCCTGCCAGCAATTCGCGTTTGATCGCAGCGGTTCCCTCCGGATTATAATGATAATGGAAATCCGAAAGGTCGATTTCTGCAGGAGATGGAAGAATGTTTGCTTCTGAAAGCGCGGCATCCTGGGTGAATCGGAGATTCTGCGGAAGGGACCAGTCGCTGTTTTTCGAACGTGTACCGTCTGAAGCCAGATAAGAAAGGACACCGTGCTCCACGCTGGGGCCTACACCGGATGCAAGCAGGCTGATCGGGGTATAGGAGTAGTTTCCATAGCCATAGACGGCATTTTCTCCGTCAAGCCGGATCAGATCACTTTCTGTACCCAGACTGATGCCTTCTGTAGGAGCGTACTGTCCCTCTGTGGCTTGGGAGGGATATGGGCAGTCTTCCTCCAATGGATGGTAAGCAAACCAGAGCAGCTGTTTTTCTGAGAAATCTAAGGCGTTCGGATTGGAAAAAATGATAGGATCCGATACGTCGGATTTTCTGAATTTTTGTTTGGAAAGGATGCTGGTTTCTGAAGCACCCATAGCGGCAAAGGCCCAGCAGGAAGCGAAGGGGGACTGGCGTTTTACGGGTGTAACGACGCCATAGTCCCGCAGATCAAATCTTGATGGAAGATCTGCATCCGGATCCGGGAGGTGTTTGTTGTCTGCTGAGTTGCTGTCAGCAGCTGCTGCGATCAGGGAAACCGTACAGGTGTTATTTGCAGGAAGGAAGCCAAGGAGCAGTATCAGGCAAAGATTGATGGAGAGGCGGGGGAGATGGGAGAAAATTGTTTTCATAGCTATTATATTCCTTTCGGCATCTCTGCGAATCGAGCAGGGAAATGCAAATCCACCCTGCTCGCCGCGCGGGGTGCGCCCGTTTTTGCCGGGAACTTTCTCTGCACAACCCCGTCGCATGAAAAAAGGAGTTCCGCAGTGGAACTCCTTTCTATTTCAAATTGTTGCTTCCGAACAGGCAGTAAAGATTACGATCTGCTCTGCCTAGTGATACCGGAATTAACCTTCGCTGATTGCGCCAGTCGGGCAAGCGCCTGCGCAGGAACCGCAGGAAATGCAGGTATCTGCGTCGATATTATACTGAGTATCCCCAGCAGAAATTGCACTTACTGGGCACTGGGATTCACAAGTTCCACAGCTCACACAAGCGTCAGAAATAACATATGCCATAATAAACCTCCTTCTCAAAACCGTGTTACAGAACTCCCATAATCCGCATCCGATTGTAGACAAGCAGGAAGCAGACCATGGAATGGTAAAAACTGGCTACCATTCAAAATCAGTTTTCATTATTCTAGCGTAACTATGTGTCAAATACAAGTTTTTATTTCAAAACAATAAAGGGCAAAGTGAGAAAATTGCTTGCAGGAACAGAAAAATCTGGGTATACTAGGGGTATTCAAGAGAAAGGGAGGAATATTCGAAATGGAGCAAGTAAAACAGGTTTCAAAGGATACAATGATCAGCGAATTGATCAGCATCAACCCGCAGACGGCGGAGATTCTGTTTGGGATCGGCATGCACTGCATTGGCTGCCCGGCATCCCAGATGGAGACGCTTGAGGAAGCGGCGAGTGTACATGGCGTCAATGTTCAGGATCTGGTGGATGAAATCAATGATTTCCTGATGGCGGCATAACGTGATGTTTTGGCGTATGTCCTGCGCAGGACAAAAAAAGCCGGGCAGAAGGTTGGGAACCTTTCTGCCCGGTTTTCTATCGCAGCGCCTTTCTTTTCATATCATTTGAAATCTGCCAGTGTTTCCAGTGCGTTGTCATAGAAAATCAGCTTGCTGTGTTCATCAATATAATTCTCCATTCCTGTTGGGATTTCCTGTAAAGCACCGTATTCGGCAAGTACATTACACACTTTGTTGAACAACTGCGGGCTATGCTCTCCCATAGAAAGGATCAGCTGGTAATTTCCGTGCGGGTCTTTGTACAGGTAATCTGGACCGGTGTAACGCTTGTTTAAGACAGATGCTGCTCGAATGACGCTTTCCAGATTATCAAATGAAAAGATTCGAGTCAGATGCGAAATGTCGGAATCTGCACTTAATCCCATATGAGGGGAAGGGACGCCTTCTGTGGCAGATGCGGGAGATGTTACCTGCTCGTAGATATCCAGGACGTCCTGTGCGGAACCCAGCGGTTCTGGAACGACTTCACTGTCGTCAAAGAAAAAGTCTTCGTCATCGAAAAAATCAAAATAATCATCATCCATATCCGAAAATGTAGAAAACCGCGCATCCAGTTCATCCGGATAGGGAATTTTTGTCACGATTAGAACCAGGGAGTCTGCGGAAATCGGAATGGCTTCTATCATCAAAGGGGTTTCCTGTGCGTCGAATCCGAATTTGTTGGACGCAAACCCCAGCATGTCCTGGAACAGGGAACGGACTTTTTCTGTTCCGTATGCCAGTTCGGATATATGGATATGCCTGCTTTCCAGATCTTCCCGTGTGATCGTGCATCGAATCTGGTTTTCGTTAATCCTCTCAATTTTCATATTTCCTGCCCTTGCCTCCTTGTATAATCTGATTCAGCACAGGTAATGATCGAGTCTGTGGGGAATTGCAATCTTCCCCAATTATAAGGGCTATTGTCCCTTATTATATTGCAGTCTGTGTCTGATGTAAAGGAGATAATTATAAACTTTTTCTAAAGAAATATAAAAAAAGTTTTAAGTTTATTAAGAAAATTTTAAGATATAAATTTTTCGTAAATTCGTAGCGAAATAGCTTGCAAAATTTTTTTGGCAGGAGTATAACAGGATTTGCCAACAGGGAGAAGCAGAAAGAGCAGCGCAGGAAATGCGTGGAATGTACCTTCCCGAAAGAAAGGAGGGCTGGAATGTGGAGGTACCATGGATCAATCTGGAAATAGATCCGGAAGAGCAGGGTTTGTTTTGCGAAGAATATACACTGGAACAATGTGTCTATACGTCAGCCGCATCCAGGGTGTATCTGGCAAAACATCGGAAACTCGGAGAAAAACGAATAATCAAATACGTTCGAAGGCAGGCAGCAGGGGCGGTACAGCGGAATGTGCCAATGCAGGAAAACGAAGCCTTCATATTAAAAAAATTGAGGCATCCGGGGATACCGGTCTTATATGATTATAGAGAAACTGAAAATCTCGTTGGACTGGTCGAAGAATACATTGAAGGGATGCCGTTAAACGAATATCTTAAGGTTCACAGTTTTATTTCTGAAAAGCAACTCATTTTTTTCATTGTCAAACTATGCAGGATCTTAGAATATCTCCATAGCAGGAAGCCAAAACCAGTCTTGTACCAGGATTTGAAGCCTGAGCATATCATCATCCGGGGGGACGAGCCGGTTCTGATAGACTACGGAATCGCGGAGTTTTTGGCTGAAGAGAAAAGAAAGGGGGAGATGGCGGGGACGCCAGGCTTTCAAGCACCGGAAGCGCAGACCGGGATGGTGGATGAACGGGCTGATTTATACAGCCTGGGAAAGGTGGCAGAGATACTGGCGCAGAAATTGGAAGGCGGCGTATCGGCACCAATGGCATCATTGATTCGGAAAGCGTTAAAAATCGACCCGCGGCACAGACCGGAGTCTGTCGAGGCATACCGTCTGTGTTGGGAAGGGCTGAAAGTACAATGTGAAAGGAAAAAGAAACTGTATGGGAGGCTTTTTCTGCCGGAAAACCTGAAGGTGGCGGTTGTGGGCAGTGATCGGGGTGTTGGAACGACACATCTTGCGATCGCTCTGACCGTTTGGCTCAAGCGGATTGTAAACGGAACGCAGGAAGTATACTATCAGTGCATGACAGATGAACTTGTGCTGGAACACATTCTCTATACCAGGCGGGAATTTGCCCAGAAAGGCAGCATGATATACCACGGGGATTTCCGGGGAATCCGGAACTATGGCCCCGCTGTTGAGAGCGAAATCCCTCCTGGAGGAATCTGTGTATATGACTGCGGTACATTTTTTGAAAAGGTGGAGGATGCGGACTTTTA
This sequence comes from uncultured Lachnospiraceae bacterium, assembly GCA_902797565.1. GTDB lineage: Bacteria > Bacillota > Clostridia > Lachnospirales > Lachnospiraceae > Weimeria. Next base: position 5,398 of record CADBTO010000352.1, on the reverse strand, counting down.
TATTTATGTAGTTGGAAGCAGGCCGTGGAGAGAGAGCAGGCTGGCGGTGGAGGATTGTTTTCTGGAACGCCATATACAGATCGTTGTGACACCGGCATCGAAGGATGTGTGTGCGGTTGTTGCTGCGATTTTGGGGAAACCCGTTTTTGGAATGGGCTGGGATGCTGATCCCTTTGCGGTCACAAAAGAGAAAGATAAGCTGTTTTATAGTATTTGGAAAAGAGAGTGGGGCTGTGTTTCAACGTAGAAAAAGCGTGTATACGAGGAGACAGACTACGCTGTTGGGTTTTCCTGCGGCTGGCAGAGGTCTTGGAACGACTTGTTTTGCGGTGTCTGCGGCAAATTATTTCTCCTCAGACAGGAAATACAAGACGGCCTTTGTAGATTTTGAAGGAAACAGTGGCTTTTTGGATCTTATGACAGAAGAACTGAAAATATCCGAAGGGGTAGTAGGATTTACATTTCAGGATGTGGACTATTTCCCGGCACTGGAGCAAAGAAATCTTTCGGTTTTGAAACAGAAACAATATGATGTGATGATTTTGGATTTGGGGTATGGTGCAGAACAGATGCAGTGGGAGAGTCTTTGTGACTTGGTTTATCCAACTGTCAACCTGAAACCCTGGCGTATCGGGGAGTCGGTTTGTTTTCTCGCCAGCCTGATGGAGTGGTGGCGTACTGGGGGGTATGTATACTGCCGTGGGGTACTGAAAGAAGAAGAGGCTCTGTTAAAACAATATTTGAAGAACTCTGTCATTAAGGTGAGGAATATTCCGGAAATACGGAATCCGATGAGGCTGACAGAACAGGATCTGTGTTTTCTTCGGGATGTCTTTTCTAAAGTATGATGAAAGTATGATTGTAGTAGTGCGATGCAAATCAGAAAGGAGGGACAGGGAGCAGGAAAACAAAACGGATGGTACAGTGATCGGGAAGGCAGGACATCCGTATTCTGTATAGATCGAGAAGCTGTAGAAGAAGAAAAAGAAAAAACGATACGGGGACATGATTTTGTCCCCGCTTTTTATAAAAAAGTTTCTTGTTTTGATGGGAATGATTTGATATAATATGAAAGTCTATGGAAACGCATGAACCAGGACACGGAATGGATATTAAGACAGATTGGCGGGAATCGTGTAAAGGAGAAGAGATGAGAAGGGGACAGAAGTCCACATCCGGAAGGCTGGTGAAAAGGAAACGGCGGAGCCGTGCACTTCCGATTGCGTTGGGAGTGATTTTTGTATTTGTGATCTTTCCACTGGTCATTTTGTATGTGAAGCTGTATGCGCCGTCCAGAAAACATATGGATCTTGGGGTGCAGTACAAGCTTGCAGACAATGAAGCGGCAGTGATCGTAAATGGTGCCTATGAGAGGGAGGAAGGTGCACCGCCTTGCGGCCTCTACGCAAATGGAGGATATTATATAGAGCTTTCCTATCTGAAAGAAAAGATTGATGACGCATATGTCTATGATTCGGTAGAGCATATTTTACGCTATACGACGGATCGGGCAACAATGACAGCGGAGCTGGGAGAAAAACAGTTTTCCATTGGTGATGAGAAGTATGAGGCAGATCAGGAGGTGGTCATTACCAATGAAGACGGGGAATATATTTCGCTTCGATTGATTCAGATGTTGACGGATCTGTATGTGGCAGCATATGAATCGCCATACCGTATGGTGATAGAGAAGGCATGGTATTCGAAGGACGAGGGGAAGCTGATCCGGTCTACTGCAGTGCGCAGGAGAGGCGGCCCAAAAAGTGAGATTCTTCGGGATGTAAAAAAGAATGACAAGGTTACCGTTTTGGAAGACTATGGGAAATGGTCAAAGGTCATGACCATGGATGGCGTGATTGGCTGTGTGAGGTCAAATACGATCGCAGATGTTAAAACGGTGACAAGAGAAAGCGTTTTTTCAGATCGTGAATATGCGCATCATTTATTGGATGGTGCAGTCAACATGCTTTGGCACCAGGTCACGGGACGGGCGGCGAATGCTGGCATCACGGAATTGCTGCAAAAGGCAGAGGGGATCAATGTGGTATCGCCCACCTGGATTCAGATTACAGACGATGGTGGAATCGTAAGTCTTGCAAGTCATGACTATGTGTCTGAATGCCATAGGAAAGATGTGCAGGTGTGGGCGCTGGTAAGCAATTTTGTGTCGAAGGTGGATTCAACGAAAGTGCTGTCGCGGGTATCGCTTCGCGATACACTTGTGAAAAAACTGATTGCAGAGGCACTGACATATGATCTGGACGGCATCAATATTGATTTTGAAGAACTGAAAGCAGAGGCGAAAGACGGGTTTATCCAGTTTATCCGGGAATTGTCTCTTGCATGCCGGGAAAATAATCTGATTCTTTCTGTGGACAATTATCCGCCTGCGGCGTATAATATGTTTTATAATCGCGGCGAACAAGGGAAATATGCGGATTATGTCATTGTCATGGCATATGATGAGCATTACGCAGGTTCTGAAGAAGCGGGAAGTACAGCGTCATTACCGTTTGTGCGGGATGCGGTGGAAAATACATTGCATGAGGTTTCGGAAAAACAAGTGATCCTTGGGATGCCTTTTTATGCGAGAGTATGGACAACGTCGAAGTCGGGAGAGGTCAGAAGCAAGGCATTGGGGATGCAGTCAATGACAGACTATGTCAGGGAGCATGAACTTTCTTTAGAATGGGATCCTACGTTGGGCCAGAATTATGGAGGGTACAACGACAAAGAAGGGATACATCAGATCTGGGTGGAGGACAAACATTCCATTACAGAAAAGCTAAAGTTGATGACAGAGTATAAGCTGGCGGGCGGCGCTTTTTGGAAAGAGGGTTTTGAACCGGCGTCCATCTGGAAACTTGTTTCTGAGTACATGACGGGGCTTGCTGCAACGGAGGGCTGACACGCCTGATCGATGGTTTCTGAGGAGCATAAGACAATGAAGACACAGTTTTTCAGGATTGGGAGCGCGTTTCGGGAAGAAGAATTGGAAACGGCTGCGGAACTGATCCGCCAGGGAGGACTTGTCGCTTTTCCGACTGAAACGGTGTATGGGCTGGGGGCGGACGCAGAAAATGCGCATGCTGCCAGAAAAATATATGCGGCGAAAGGCAGGCCTTCGGATAATCCGTTGATTGTACATATTTGCGATGTAAGCCAGGTATTTGAAATTGCGGACAACGTGCCGGAAGATGCAGAAAGATTATGGACGGCTTTTTGGCCGGGGCCGCTGACGATTGTGCTGAAGAAAAATGGCAGGATTCCGATCGAAACGACAGGCGGTCTGGATACGGTTGCGATTCGTCTGCCGGAGAACCCGGTCGCAAAGGCACTGATTCGAAGGAGCGGGAAAATGATCGCGGCACCAAGCGCAAACCTTTCAGGAAAGCCGAGTCCCACCTCTGCAGCGCATGTCATAGAGGATATGGACGGCAGGGTGGATGGGATTATTATTTCAGAGGATTGCAGGGTAGGCTTGGAATCGACGATTGTAGATCTGTCAGAAGAACGTCCGATCGTGCTCAGACCCGGGGATATCGGAATGAGTGCGCTGCGGCGGGTCTTGCCGGATGCAGTTTTGGATACACAGTTGAAAGGCGGGCATCCGAAAGCGCCTGGAATGAAGTACCGGCATTATGCGCCCCGTGCGGAGCTGTATGTTACGGTTGGTGAACGGGCGGTTCAGCAGGAAAAAGTCTTTGATGCAATGCACAGACTGCTGGAAGCCGGGAAAAAAGGGGCAATTCTTTGCGTGAACGAAAGTGTATCTATATATAGAAGAAAGAGAAAGGATCTCCTGGTTCTGGGATTGGGAGACAAGGGCGATAGCCGGGAAATTGCGCGTAATCTGTTTGGAGCATTGCGGCGGTTGGATGAGGAAGGCATTGATCTGTGCGTTTCGGAGAGTTTTTCGGAAGGCGAGTCTGGAGATGCAGTTATGAACCGGCTGCTGAAGGCGGCGGGCGGGAAAACAATTTGAAAAAATTAGCCAATAAAGAAATTGACATTTTATGAATAAGGTGATATTTGTAGATGGTGATGGGATTAGCCGTGCGCCTATGGCGGCGGGAATTCTGAAACGGAACATGGAAAAAGAAAGGCTTCCGGTCAAAGTACTGGCACGTGGGCTGGTGGTTTCGTTTCCACAGCCGTTGAATCAAAAGACGGAAACAGTCATGATTTCAGAGGGGTTGGATGTATCGGACTATCAGGCGGTTCGCTTTGATGGGAATGAGGTGGATCGGGAAACTCTGGTGATTGCAATGGACAGCCAGGTGAAACGGAAAATGCTTTCTGATTATCCGGATTTTTTTCGTGCAAACTGCTTTTCTTTTGCGGAGTATATCGGAGATGAATTAGAAATAATGGATCCGTATGGAGGATCTCTGCGCACGTATGGTTTGTGTTTTGAGGTGGTGAAAGCTTCGGTTACGAAGTTGCTGGATAAAATTCGGTGGGAGGTTTGAACAATGGGTTCCGGGAAGCGGACGGATTATATCAGTTGGGATGAGTATTTCATGGGGATCGCTTTTTTATCGGGGATGCGGTCGAAAGATCCCAATACACAGGTTGGTGCCTGTATTGTGAGCGCCGATCACAAAATCCTATCTGTGGGATATAATGGTTTTCCGAACGGCTGCTCGGATGATGTATTCCCCTGGTGCAGAGAAGGAGATCCGTTGGAGACGAAATACATTTACGCGACCCACGGGGAACTGAACGCCATATTGAACTATCGGGGTGGGAGTCTGGAAGGCTCTACGCTGTATGTGACATTGTTTCCATGCAACGAGTGTGCAAAAGCAATCATTCAATCGGGGATCAGTGAAGTGGTTTACGATTGTGATAAATACAAAGATTCAGAAAGTTGTATTGCTTCCAGAAAAATGCTGGGGGCGGCAGGTGTCAGCGTGCGGGAGTACAAGCATTCTGACAGAGAGATAAAAATTCAATTATAGGGACATTTTTTGGAGGAAAAGATCATGGATCGAACCACAGACGACATCATTTATAAGCTGAAGAGAAATTTGGAGAAGGTGGAGCATGACATTGAGGTAAAAGAAAGAGAGTTGAATGAGCTTCTTGCACGCAAGGAACAGATTGTGAATGAGTTGGGCAGGTACTCAGATGAAGAGTATGAAAGTGTTACGCTTGCAAAGGTTTATGAACAGCGCAGAAAAAAGAAATAAAAATAAAATTTCTAAAAAACTGAAAAAAATTGAAAAAAATGCTTGACAAGTCAAAAATGGCGTGGTAGTATAGCTGAGCGTTGAGGGGCACGAACGAACGTTTGACCTTGAGACAGCAAGACGTACTTTGATAACTGAACAGCAGAACAACCTTGAAAGATTCCAAAATAAGCTGTGGAGACACAGCAACGTTTCAAAAGATG
>CADBTO010000351.1 GCA_902797565.1 uncultured Lachnospiraceae bacterium | reverse complement strand
GGTGTATGCGTTGTGCTATGTGTTGTTTTCTGGCTGTCCGGCCAGATGGTTTGCCGTCCCTTTTTCAAAATCCGTATAAATCTTCCGATAGGTTTCTGTCATCGTTTCAATCCGGTACTTCCGGTAACAGCGGTCATACCCGGCCTGCCCCATCTGCCGCCGGAGCATCGAAGAACTGCCCAGACGGACCATCGCATCGGCAAGTTCTTCCACGTTCATGATATGGGTCATAATCCCCGCGTCCCCAAAATCATCATCTTCTCCATAAATCAGCCCGTAGCAGTTGCCAACGTCCGTGGCGATCGCGGGCAGATGCGCCGCGTACCCTTCCAGTATGGTCAGGGGCTGGCCCTCACTGATGGAAGTCAGGATCGTAAAGTCCATCCTGCCCAGATAATCCGTGACATTGATCCGGCCCGTAAATTCCACATCCGTGATATGCATGCTCGCAACCAGGTCAAAGCATTCCTGGGCATAGATTTCATCTTCCTCCGTCGGGCCCATGATCCAGAGTTTGAGTGCGGGACGCCGCTCTTTGGCATAGCCGAATGCGCGGATCATGGTTTTCACATCCTTGATCGGCGTCACACGCAGCACCGCGCCGATATTTACAAACCCTTCATCCTCCGGCTGTTTCCCTGGAAGATCTTTGAAACGATCCATATTGATGCCGTTTGGTGTCACGATCAGTTTGGATGGCGGCGCGCCAAGTTCGATCTGCAGCTGCCTGGCATGCGCATAAAGCGATGTCACAAGATCCGCGTCCTGATAGCCAAGTGTGGACATTTTCTTAAACTGCTCGATCCAGATGGATTTGTAGACGCCCTTGACCCACTTTGCCTTGATCAGCTCTTCTTCCCGCTCCCGGGTATAGATCCCATGTTCTGAGATCAGCATGCCGCAGCCATGGCGGCGTTTTGCCATCGCGCCGACCACGCCGGAATATCCTGTCGCAACGCAGTGGTACAGATCCGCTTCCGGCGGATGGAATTTCAGCGTATAAAACAGCGGCAGGTACATTGAACGCATGGTCCAAAGGAAATCGGAAAATACGGCATCGGTATACCGCTTGCGGTAGCAGTCTTTGACGCATTCCAGAAAATCCTCTCCCATCAGGACGTCATCAATGGACAGTTTGGGATTCGAGAACATCGAGAAAATCGTGTCCCAGTCCACATCCTGCCCCACGATCATACTGCGCAGTGCCCGGTACTCCTTTTTTCTCAGATGGGAGCGGCGGACGGCTTTGTGGTCGGTCCAGTCCACGTCATTCAGGTAAATCTCATAGACCCGTGTCAGGTTTTCCGGCAGCTCATAGACGAAATTTCCGCGCATACTGCGGTCGGCGATGATTGCCACCAGATAGAACTCATGTTCCGGAAAGGAACGGACGATACTATGGATCCAGCTGGAAACACCTCCCACTACATAGGGGTAACAGCCCTCTGCGACAAGACAGATCCTCATTCCTGTTCCTCCCGTTCACCATTTTTCCATTCAAATTCATCCTCAATGAAAGAAAAGCGCACCTGGTTTGGCTGCGTTTCAATCTCTATTTTTCCGGAAGGGACTTCCAGCAGGTAAAAGGAATCCTGGAGTTTCCGGTATCTGCCCATCGAAACCGTTTTGATTTCCATACCCGGTATCCGCAGAAAATAATACTGGGGCGTCTCTTTTGCGGCATTGGACACAAGGGAAATCTGATTCCCGTTCTTTTTGCTGCTGTACTGGCAGGATAGGTATGTCCGCGCACGCTCCCCCAGCTCTGTCAGAGACGTTGCTTCGATCCGGCGCAGCGGCCTGTAATAGGTTTCAACCCGTGAAGCAATATCTTTGAGTGCGATCTGCAGTTCATCATTCACGTCTGACGGATAGATCAGCCGGGACAGATCCACGTAGGAGCAAACCAGCCCCATGCCTGTTGCGATGGAACGGGCGTGGAGATCTTTTGAGAACGTATGTTCGCGCCCGTCGTCATTGATGACAGACAGTACAAGTGTCTGGTTGTACATATACAGCAGCCGCTCTGTCAGGGCGGGTTTTTCCAGGAAGGTTGAAATTCCGTCGAAACCTGCTGTCTGGTAAATCATCTCGGCATCACTTGGAGTTTCCATACCGATGCCGCCCGAGAGGAAGCGGTATTTGGGCATCATCTGTCCAAAGTAATCCCGAACCCCGTCTGTGTTTCCGTTGACGGAAATGGACAGCCCGACTTCCCCGTGCAGTTCCCGGATCAGTTCAAAAAACTCTTCCACCACATCTTTGTCAAAACGTTTGGCACGGTCGTTGCGCAGGCAGTCAGAAATCAGATAGGTTGGCTTGAAGCTGGTCCGCTCCGGCAAAGAAGCCGTAGCCGGCCAGATCAGGTCACGGATGACGCCCTCTGCAGTCCGTTCGTATTTTTCATGCAGTGTGTCTGTATTTTCTTCCGCAAAGGTCGGGAAGTTTTCAAAAACCAGGCAGGATGCATTGACAACCGGATAGATCGTATATTCCGAAACGGTGCTTTCCATCGCAAGAAGCAGCCCCATCCCGCCAATATCCTGCAGATACTCGCCATTGGAACAAAAGACGATGGAACCTGTATTCCCGCGGTAACTCCAGAGCAGGGACGGGAAATAACCAGCCTGGATCTTTTCGTATTCTTCTTTCTCCGGCAGGATCCCGCTCAGGTAGATCGTACAGCCGGATCCCACGACATACCAGGGACGGACAAGGCTGAAATCCTGGAGCTTTAACTTGTCTTCCGGTTTTTGTGTCTGATAGTAATAGGACCCGCCCAGCAGGAACCCATCGGATAGCCGGATCCCGTCCAGCAGGGTCCGGTCATTTTCAATGTGGATGATGCCAAGGTTTTTGGTAAAACCCAGATGGTTTCCCAGAAAATCCGTACTTGGAAGATCCAGGAAGCAGACCTTGACACGCTTGCGGAGCAGGTACTGTGTGGGAGATACATCGTTCTCTGTCATCTGGCTGCCTTCGATGCAGTACAGCTGCGCCATTTTTGCCTCATAAGTTGCCATCTGTTTGACACTCTTTGCGCGTACCAGATGGAAGCGCCGGTAACGGCAGTATTCCTGCAGCATATTCCAGAAATGCAGGTTGGTGCCATAATACCAGACAAAGGAGCCTTCGGTCAGGCTTTCCGGTTCAAAAAGATTTTTCGGGGTTTCCGGACGCTTTCCGGTGTCATATTCATTGATTTCATAATGGGAAAGCATCAGCTTTGCGGCACCTGTAAACTGGAAAAGGAAGAACATGACCAGCATCATCATAGTGATCGTAAAATAATTCCGTTTGGAGATCATTGTGCCTTCGCCTCCTCTGTTTCTTCTGGTGCTTCAACATTGTTATAGCCATAGTCCACACCCAGATTGTACCAGACATCACCCTGTGTCATGCGATAACAGATAAAATCATCATCTTCATACAGTTTCGTAATGGACTCCGGGTAGGTCTTCCGGATCGCTTTCAGCCATTCCATTGCTTTTGACATGACGATCCAGCGGCTTTCCCCTTTGTAAATGTTGTTTCCTTCAGACGCCGGGACGGGATGGTTCGCGCCTTCTTCGGAGATCATCTGTCCGCTGCCCGCATAATGCGCCGAATAATCCAGCGGACGTTTCTCGATATAAATATAGACCCGGTGCGTCGGGATATAGATATTGGGGTCTTTCCGGTCATCCGGGTTGTCCTGGTTGATATTGAAATCTTCCTGAACGCCGCCATTGACATCAAAATGCTCCAGCTTCCGGAGCAGGGTGATCCACTCATAATGCTGTCCGTACATCAGGGTTTCCTGCAATTCATCCGTACATGAGAGGATGGTAAACGATTCTGTGTTTTTCCCTTCATTGCCCACCCGGTTTTCTTCCCGGATAATTTTTCCGGTACAATATACCGCGCCATTGGTCTGGTAGACATAGGTCTGCGTATAAGAGGCCGGCAGCACCTGCCGCAGGTTCCCGGTCTGGTAGACCAGGGAAACCGCCCCCAGCGTTACGGCCAGCGCCAGTGTCTTTGGCAGGATATGGATGATCTTCAGCCTCCTGGCCCAGCAGAAACAGAGGGACAATACCCCGTCTGCGGCGGCCGTGAAGGGAATCGTAAGGGTGGGCAGGATAAAGATCCAGCTGCGCTGCTTATCCAAAACTGCCGGGATCCCCAGCAGGCTGCTGGAAAGCATGACCAGCTGGAAAGCCAGCATAAAACAGGCGCTTAGAAGCTTGAATCCGTATTCTGCATCCCAAAAGCAGAATATGCCCCCCACTGCAAGACAGATTGCCATAGGGAAAAACAGAAACGGATGGATAACGAATTCACTTCCATCTTCATGGATGATGCCATCAACCCGGTCTGTGATGATCTGTCCGGCAGTTTTGAATTTTTTGATGATGCGGACGGGCAGCGGCTGTTTCGGGGCGGCTTTTTTCGGCGCGTCGCCGCTGCTCTTCCCTGTTTTTTTGCTGTCTGCCTGTCCACTGCTGCTGCCCTGGTCTGCACCGCTGCCTGTTCCTGCGCTGTCTCCGCCAACCCGTTCGATCGCGGCGGTTGTATCATCTTCTGTTTCATCAGAATTCATGCTGCTCATGACACCCAATGCCCAGCCCAGGGAGCCCTGCAGCGGCACGCCCTGTGTAAAAGCAAACAGCATAGGCCATGCAGCAAGGAAGAACCCAAGGACCAGTCCGCGCAAAATATGAAGGAAGTACCTGGGCTTGATGAAGCGCGGTAGGAACCCGGCCGCGATGCCGAAGTAACAATAGGCAGCCGCAACCGTTACATAAAAATGGCCCGCGATGGTCATGGAAAAAGCAAATGCGAACAGCAGCATAATCAGCTTTTCCTGTTCCCATACAAACGATGCGCAAAAATCCAGTATTACATCGTAGATTTTTCCAAAAAAATGATAGATCGCGCTGCCATGGTCGTGGTCATGGCTGAAAATGGCACCAATTTTTTTCGGGATTTCAGCAAGGCTGGCCAGATTGAATTTGGGCAATGCCGGAGGTAGGGTAAATCCCGGCTTGTTTCCGGCGTTTTTTTCTGCTTTGCGTTTCCGCTCTTTGATCAGTTTTTGCCGCTGCTTTTCATAACGGCTCCGGTAGCCGTCTTTATATTCCTTTTTTTGATGGTCTTCCAGCTGCGCAGCTTCCTGTTCCTCGGACTCTTCCAGCCAGAAACGTTCATCGAGTTCCTCCCTGCGTTTTTTTTCACGTTCTGAGATAATCTGCGAACGGAGCCGGTCAAACTCCTTTTTCTGCCGGTCTTTGTGTATGCGGCGCTTCAGCCGGTCAAACTCCCGCTTCTCCCGCCTGCTTTTTGCGGCAGGAAACGAAGCGGTCTTTTCTTCTGCTGCCGCTTCTTCTGCAGGGGCTTTTTTCCAGAACATCAAAGACGACAGGAAACTGCGTTTTTTTTCGGGCGCCTCCGGTGTTTCTTCCTTGATTTCCGGCGGCCGCTCCTTGATATCCACGTAATCTGCCAGAAAGATGCCGGCACGCGCATTCGCTGATGCGGCATCGTCTGCATCGTTTTCTCCGGCTTCCCGGTCTGCTGGATCGTCCGCTGCTGTTTCTGTTTCTGTTTTGTGTCCGTCCAGAAACCGCTGGTATTTCTCACCGCCCAGCTCCTTCAGCCGACGGATCCGGAAAAATTCCACAGCGAAAGCGCAGGACGGGAATAGGAAAATGAACCCATACTCCTGGGGCAGCGCCGCGCAATAGCGGATGAACCCAAGCATTCCCAGAGGCGCGAAACCAATAAATAAAAAAGCACCAAGCATCGGCAGGAACGGATTCCTGCACAGGACAAACAGAAAGCCTGCAATCGTCAGGATCAGAAAGGTAATATTGATCAGGCCATAAACTCGCATCAGATCCATCACCGGAAAACGAAATACTTCCGCAAAGTAGTAGATGATTACATGGAACCCCTGCGGATAAATCCCGTTGCGGTCGCCCATCCGGAAAGGCTGGTTGAAGTAAAACGCATTGATCCAGGACGTGTGTACCGGTACGTCGGAAGCATGGTAGGACATCTCCCGGAGATTGACAGAGCCGAAAAGATATATGCAATAGGATACTAATACAAGCAGCAGCAGCCACTCCAGCGCATGATAGAGCAGGATTTCCTTTGCTTTTTCCCGTATCTGCCGCCGTGCTGGTCGGGTATTCTGGCGCACTTCCCGGATAAATGTCTTCCATTTCAGGACACCGGTAGAAAAACGCTGCATCGTAATGTAGATCTGCTCCAGTTCCTTGCGGACACCAATATGGCGGAGATGCAGGAATACATAATTATAAAACAGAAACGTGCCCAGTACCAGCGTAAAAAAATTGGAGATCCGCAGGAACTGCAGGACAAACACAAGGTTCACGATCCATACATTGCCGATGCACAGATAGCCCATGAGCCGCAAGGGGGTGGAAAACCGCTTGAGGACTGGTTCAAATACGATGCCGGGAATCACCAGGTTCATCAGGATATAAGTGACAAACACTTTGATGATCAAAAAAACGGTTTGCCACTCCGGCGTCATAGATGCCCACCCCCTTTCGAAAATTTCTTTATGCAAACACGCGGATCAGATCCAGCGTTTCCTGGTCAAGCACAATATTGGATTGCTGCAGCTCAAACATCGTATCAAAAAAACGCTCCTGGTCATCTGTCCGGAAATACAGCTTGAGCATGCAGGTATAGCTGGACAGTTCTTCCGGAAAGGCCGCAAAGGCGCGGCGGGTCCACTCCTCGCATCTTGCAAAGAATTCAACTTCCAGAAGCCGCATACAAACCCATTCATAGTGTTCCGGCTGAAGTTCCTGGGGTTTGCGCTCATAGACTGCATCTGCCGCCTCAGCCATCATCGTGACAAAATTCCGTTGTTCCATGCCCACAAATACATGCTGCACAAGGAAGGCGTTCATATAAGTCAGCATCTGGATCCCGATCACGCCGGTCTCGTCCTTGTCCGCAGCATCCAGCTGGTTGTACATAATCTGGACATTCGACCGGAAATCATTCAGCTCGTCCCGCAGCACAGAGGCTGCGTAATGGGCGGTTTCTGAATCGGAACTGTTCAGCGCCTTTGCAATCGAGGCCAGATAGACGCCGATGTCCTCGCCGCGGATCACGTTGAGCATCAAAGACCGCAGGTTCTTGGAGTCCGTGACGGCAAGCGCCTCTTCCAGAGGCACCATATTACTCTCCCGCTCCACATCTGCGGGATTCCTGGTTTTTACCCGTTCTTTCGAGAACATGACATTGGACAGATCCACTTCTTCCCGAAAGAAAATTTTTCGGAACAGAAAGGCAAACCCGACAAAAAGCGGACCCACCACCGGGCAAAGGAGCTGCAGGAAAAAAAAGATCCCGATCTTTTTCTTGTCAATATCCCCTTCCCGGTAGGCTTGTTTCTCTTCTTCCGAGGCACGGATCTCTTCGAGCTTCTGCTCTGCCGAATACAGCAGCACCACGTTCAGATAGAGGAAAGCGATGATCGTGTTGACCACAAGGATGATGACAAACCATGAACTGCTACTCATAATCTATACCGCAATATCCTCCATAATATCTGCTCCATAGCCTGCTTTTTCAATCCTGCCGATAACGAACGCGGCGTTTTCACGGCTGGTATTAGACAGCAAGGCATACAGGTGTCCATCCGGAAGCTTTCCGAAATAATCGGAATTTCGCAGGATTGCGACGATTGCGCGCGCGCAGTCCTCTTCCCCGCTTTCCGGGATTCCGGTGATCTTCAGGACGCAGCATTCCGTTAGATCCCGCTGTTCTGCGGAAACGAACGCCTTGAGCAGTGTGGAGAATGCTTCTTCGTCCAGCATCTGCGTCCCGCTGACATAACGCTCCTTTTCCAGGGCATCCATGTAGCGGTTTGCGCGCAGCACGGCATTTTGGATCAGGAAACCGGCGATCCGGAGCATGTTTGCCTGCCCCAGGTTCATCCGGTCCCAGGGAATCCCCCAGACCATAATAATCAGCTGCATCTCGTCTTCAGAATAGATCGCGTCCGCCATATGGGGGTAATCTCCGTCCATATTCCGGTTGATGAACACCCGGTCATTGGAGATTTCCTCATAAAGCTCCAGCATCTTGGGATATTCGATGGAATTCCCAAGGCTTCGTGCCTTCCGGGATGTTGCCGCGAAGAGGCGGGCATAAGAACGGTTCGCAACGGTATAGATTGCGACGTCTTCGCTGCGGATCAGCTTTTCTAGGACCTCGGCGGCATAGAACAGCACTTCTTCCGGTTCGTAGGCATCGAGCGTGGAAGTGATGTTGTAGACCTTGCCGAACGAGTCATTCTGGTTGATGACTTGTTCCTCAAGGATACCTTTCATCTGTACATTGGTTGTATTGATCTCGGTGATATCCGAAACCTGCCCGTTTAAGTAGTTGATTTCCTCCTGTTTTTCTGCTGAAAGCTGGGCAATCCGGTCTTTCATATGCCCGACCACGAGTCCCAGGATAAACAGCTGGGCGATCCAGACATAGGTATTATAATCGAGCATGACATCGAATCCGCTCCGGGTATACTGCTGACGGAACAGATAGCCGCCTGTGGCGAGGATGGCGGAAAAGGTTGCCTGCCCCTGTCCATACAGGAGGGCAAAAAGGAGTACATATAATAGGAAGAAATCCAGGTTTGCAAAATACTCCGAACCCGTGGCACGGTTATTCAGCATAAAAAACGGGATAAACAGCAGCATATTTTCAAAAAACGGCAGCAGGGCTTTTACGATCTGTCCGAATTTCGTCCCGAACCGCTTCAGGAAGCCGCCGGAGCCATCATCCTCATAGAAGAACTTGTCTGCGTTCCTTCGGAGCAGCGGCACCAGCTTTGATACTTCGTCCCCTGCATGGTGGAAGACCTTGCTTCGGAATTCCCCGGCAAACCGTGTGTTCGAGAGCACCCGGCGGAAGGGCCTGCCGGCGGCAGTTTCCACCACTTCCACGCCGCTGCCAAAGCCTTTTGCAACTGCAGCCGCAAGGTCGCTTTCTGTCATCGCTTCGCCAGTGGAGAGGTTGTAGGTATCATATTCCGGCTTGTCAGCCGTGATCACCTGGTAGATATAATCCACGGCATCCTGTACATGGAGCATGCTGAACGTATGGTTCGGATTTGCGGAGATCCTGCCGGTTTCCAGCCCCTCACGGGCCATACGCCCGACCAGGGGATCCAGGTCAATTCGGGACAGGGGCGTCCCGTACAGATGATCCAGCCGCAGGATTACGATATCCATGTTCATCGTGGAACGGTAATTCTTGCAGGTCAGCTCTCCCTGTCGCACTGCCATAGCACGGTAACCTTCTGCCGTCGTCTCATCTGTTTCCTGAATGTCCTCGTTGTGGTTCATTGTGTAGATATCTTCACAGGACAGGTAGATGACACGGGGGTGCTTGCGCATGCCGGACAGGGCGATGAGTACGTTGGACAGCCCTGTGGAAAAGCGGACGCTCTCCGGCTGCCCCAGAGCCCAGTTAAAGCTGGTATCATAAGCACCCGTGAAAATTACCGCATCCGGACTCATACTTTCAAAAACCTGACGCATGCTCGGACTGTCATAGGCAAAGTCATACTGTTCGTATACTTTGGGGAACTTGTCCCGGTCATACTGCGCGCCGGACAGCACGAAGACATGGTTGCCCTCTTTATTTAATTTGTCAATCATGGTGCGCATGAAGCCGCTGTACTCACCGGTCATTACAATTTCCATCTGCTTCTCCTTACCCCATCTGCCGTGCTCCCTCCCGGTCCCATCGGATCAGGGCTGGCTATGCTTCCAGTTCTGACACGATCTGTCCATAGACAGCCGCTACATCCTCCTGCAGCGCTGCAGCTGGTATTCCATAGCGCCGGGACAGTCCCCGGGTAATCTCTTCGAGGCAGGTATGCTGCTGGATCCCCTGATAGATCTGGTATGCGGTTTCATTCATGAGCAAAGGCGTCCGATACCCTGCCCGCATCTCTTCTTCTTCAAAAACCGCATAAAACTCGCCGCCGGCCCTTCGTATCAACATGATTCCAAACTCCTGCGCAAACCCATATCGAAAGATAAACACTAACCCAAAACATAATCTTAGCACTTTACTGGAAAAATATCTACCTAAAAATGAAAAAATCGGAGAAAATGGACGAGAAAAACCCGATCTGCCGGGACAAAAAACGGAAGATCGGGTTTTTGGCATTTTCGAATTAAATAGGAACGATGCAAAACCGCATCCGGCCGGCTTACCGGTCCGTGTAGATCAG
>CADBTO010000350.1 GCA_902797565.1 uncultured Lachnospiraceae bacterium | reverse complement strand
GCTGAAAAGCTGCTCGTCCAGACGCTATTGACCTGACCATTCAAGATACTATACGTACCCGAATGGCTCCATGCCGTCCCAGAATCTACTTCTGTCGAATCGAGCATAGCCCCTGTACCCCCACACAATATCTGATCACAGTCCAACAGCATTTTTTCTGCGGTTTCATCCGCAGCATTAAACTGCGTCGTATTCGGATCCAATACCCGATACCTTACAGGGTTCGAGGCCGTGTCCTCTAAAAACGGCTCCTTCCCATAATACACATAACTCCCCATCCATCTCTCTGCACTAGCCTCCGTAGAAGTCGGCCTCCCGATCGCATCCGTACTCAGCCAGTGCATCCGATTGTTTCCATCCGTCCACGCCGCAATCGTCTTTTCCTCTGTCTGCGTGGCAGAAATTCCCGTTCCGCTGTTCTCCTCCGCCTGTGCTATGATTCCATATCCTGGCAGTACACCCCACATGCTGCACAGTACGATTAGTACTACCATACAGTATCCTGCAGCGTCTTTCCATCGACATTTCCATCGACGCTTCTTCTGATTCCCTTTCATACGCCTTCATACCCCACATTTCAAACGATTGACATTCCGACAAAATCCCTGTCTGTCATTATACACCATAGACAAAAAAATTGCACGTTCTTTCTGCATTTTTATACGATTTTTTAGATAGGGTGGGCGTTTTTCATTCCCGGCAAACATCAAAAAAACTTCTGCCATATTTTTGTTTTTTATGATTCGATAAATTGTGCAGATTTTCAATTGAAGTAAGCGAACCAACCGTGTTAAAATGTCGTATATTGTACGCTCAGAAGAACGAACGTTATACAAAGGCGGTAAAATGAGCGAATATATACTGATCACAGGTGCCGGAGGCGGCATCGGGAAAGCGGTTGTACGCAGACTGCTGCAGCAGGGATATGAAGTGTTTGGATGTGACATCCGTAAAACGGACATGAAACACAAAAAATATCATGGGGTGGTTATGGATGTTACAAGTGTTGAAAGCATCCAGGAGGCATTGAAAACTGTAACAAAAATCACGGACCGCCTGTACGCCGTGATCAATACAGCCGGCATCATGTATACAGGATCCCTTGTTGAAGAAAACCCAGACCGTTTAGACAAGATCGTTGATGGAAATTTGCTTGGCATGTTCCGCGTCAATCAGATCTTCTTCCCTTTAATAGAAAAAGGACATGGGCGGATCTTGAATTTTTCCAGCGAATACGGCAAATATTTTACATCGCCGTTTTCTGCCTATTACATGCTCACAAAACATGCTGTAGAAAGCTACAGCGATGGACTCCGCAGGGAACTTGCTTTTCTTGGCATTCCGGTCATCAGCGCAATCTAAAGATCCTGATTTGATGGCAAAGGTTGTTGTGAAGGCTGTCATGGATAAGAAGCCAAAGATCGCATACGGATGCAACCACAATCTGACAAACAAACTGATCAACTGCCTGCCAGCGAGTGTCATTGATAAACTTCTTTACAAACCGTTTGCGTGAGAGCAGTTATCAGAACTGTTTATATTATCACTTTTTTGGATGGGCGTGAAAAACCGCCGGATTCTGAGAAGGGGTACGCTCCCCCCGTCAGATCCAACGGTTATACAATATTTAGATACTGCAGGTACCGCTTCCCATCATTCCCGCTAAATCGTTCTCCAAACAATTTGAACTTCTGACCCTCGTAAAACTGTATCAATTCGGCATTCGCCTCACAATCCAGATAAACAATTATTCCTCCAATTATGCTCTGCGCTATTCGAAGCCTCTCCATTACAAGTTCCATCACCTGCCTGCCAGAAATACGACTGCCATTATCCACAGCATAATTCTTACCAAACTGGCCAATCAAAAAAGCTGAAACCTGATAGCTGTCGCTTCCCTCATCTATAGTCGAGAATCTCTTTAACTTGTCTTTCATCTTTCGAGGAAGCCCATCTGCCGGAATATCCAAAGGCTTATGTGCCAATGAAAAATACGCAAGCAATGCGCCATCATCCTCATCTACCACAAGATAGGTCATTCCTATTTTCATCCTCGCAAACTGAATGGCATTATTGTTCAAAAATCTTTCTATATCGGGATTCAAAGATTTTCTTACACCATCCTGTTCTATCTCACATGAATAAGTCTCGATATAGGCTCTGAGCAGTTCCTCCTGATCGCTGGACAACAAGTCACTTATGTTAATCACAGAAACCTTCATTTCTTGCCCCATTTCTCTATGCCGCAAAGCATAATTGACTTCATTTCCGCAGGATCAGTGATCCGTCTGGCAGTCGGTTCAGGCAACGGTAAAACCGGAGCCTTTTCGGCCGCCTCAAGTGCAGCTGCATAATCCATCATAACTTTCGGATTGTTCACTCGTATTTTTTCAACAAAGCTCGACGTAGCCATATAGACACCTCCTCACCATAAGATCCCGCACGCCATCTCGTATTCTTAATAACTGCAGGAGGGCAGACGCTCCCAAAATCATTGTAGCAGAAATCTGCTGATGCTTCCTTCAGCACCACGTGCAGCGCATCAGAAATGGCAGACCCGCTCCGGCCGTTCGCCGCCACGGCCTTCGTGACAACCCTGTACGACTGCCCAGGCACCAGACCGGTGAAGATGCCGCCCGTCTGCCAGGTCTTCCCGCCATCAATCGAATACTGATGCCCTGCCGCTGTTCCCACAACCAGGTACGTTTCGTCCGCCCAGACCAGCTTCGGTACGGCGGGCCTGGCGGGTGTGAAACCGTATGGCACAGCATAATTGCCCTGTCCTGCCCCATCCTGCCCGGATGCAGGCTCTTCCTCCTTTTTCTCAGCCTTCCCGGTCTCATTCTCCATGCTCTCGTCATACACAATCGCATAATCCGAGAAGTGCGGCGTGCGATAAGTAAACGCCTCCCCGTTATACGAGGTGGCAAAGTACACTAACTCTCCAACCAGCGGGACATAGTATATATGGTAATATTTTGCCTGCCGCCCCTCTGGAATCTGGTGCTGGACAGTAAGCAGGACGGTTCCGCCGCCGAAGGTCGACTCCGTCTGCGTTTCCGCTTGTATCTCCATCCGGATTCCCACCCGGATTTCCCTCTTCATTATTTGTATTTCCCCCCTTTTCTTGATTTGCGGCGGTTATGCCCGCCGCAGAGCCTTTGTGGACCTGTCTGAAGCGCCCGCCCCGTGCGCTTCACCCATTCGGTGATGCAGCATTCGCCGCATCACTGGCCCGTCAGATCAGGTCCACATCCAAGCCTTGTTCTGCCAGCATCGCCTTCAGCTTTTCCACTGTCCCGGCGAGGTGTGTGATCTCCTCTTTCTGCTGCGTGATCTCCTTCTTGTCTCTTTTCCTCTCCTCGGACAGCTGCGTGATCTCCTCTTTCTGCTGCGTGATCTCCTCTTTCTGCCTTTCGATCTCCTCCGCCTGCATCTCCATC
>CADBTO010000349.1 GCA_902797565.1 uncultured Lachnospiraceae bacterium | reverse complement strand
TGCGTAACAGAACGGCGCGTATCCCATATGCAGGGCAAGCAGCAGGATGAAGCAGAAACACACCCATTGCCGTGTCGCTTTTCTTATGAGTATGAGCCGGCTTTTTGTAAATTGTTCCATATCAGTCCATCCTTCCTATCATTATCCACCTATTGTTCACCGTCCTGGTATTTCCGCATGACCCGCCGGACTTCCGTCTGCGCTTCAAGGAATACTTCAACGCATTTCGGGTCAAATTGCTTCCCGGCGTCGTCCTGCAGGATCTGCCGTGCCTGTTCATAGGAATAGGGCGGCTTGTATACGCGTTTTGAAACCAGCGCGTCGAAGACGTCCGCAAGTGCCATAACCCTTGCAGACAGCGGGATGACCTGTCCGGACAGCCCTTCCGGGTATCCCGTTCCATCCCAGTGTTCGTGGTGGTATGCCGCCATATTCCGCGCTTCTTTGAGGTGGTTTTCTCCTTCGGCCGTAATGACCGAGTCTTCCAGGATTTTCCGCCCCGCCGTTGTATGCTTCTTCATAATTTCAAATTCTTCTGCGCTCAGCTTTCCGTGATTGTCCAGGATTGCTTCTGGTATCTGGATTTTTCCGATGTCGTGTAATGGTGCTGACATGACCACATCGTGGATATATTTATCTGTCAAGCGATCCGCATAATAACCCTTGCGTTTTAGCCCGTTCAGGATGATCTGGACATACGCGGCGGTCTTTTCAATGTGTGCGTCTGTTTCCGAATCCCGGTTTTCCACCAGATCTGCCATGGTAATGATGAGGCCGCGCTGCATCTTTTCGTTTGAGCGTGCGAGAATGCGGTTGCCATGGATCTGTTCCGCGATTCCGGAAGCCATTTCACAGATTGACTGGTATAGTTTCTCAAGTTCATCGCCGGTATGGATCTGAAGCTTTTTCAGGTTTTCCACGCTTTTGTCCAGCCGGGCCTGGTCATCGATCCCCTCCATCAGGCCGTCGATGTGCTTTTCAAGGCTGCTCAGCGGGTAGACCAGGAAATAGCCGGACAGCCAGTAGCAGGATCCCAGGATCAGCATGAAAAATCCGGAAAAGACCAGTGCCATTTTGATCACATAGCTGCGGATATAATCAGAGAATCGCGTGAGTGCGATATCCGCGCCCACATAATAGGACGTGGGATTGCCATATTTGTCTATGAGCGGCTCATAGGCGGTCATCATCGCGCCAAAGCGGCTTTCTGCCTCCTGGATTTCAATGTGCCTGCCGGCAATCAGGTCCGGAACCAGAGAAAGGTAGCTTTCATCAAATTCTACGCGGTCCCCGACCACGCCGTCTTTCTGGAATGTTTCATCCGTGTCAAATACCGTATAGCATGCATCCTTGCGGATATGGTAGACATAGATATATTCCAGGTCCGGAAACGATGCTTTCAGCGAGAGCAGCATGTCATTGTACTTCTGGTAGTCTGGGTCCGCATAGGACTGGACGGGTTTGCCGTCTTTCAGGAATCGTTTGAGTGCTTCCGGGCGGAGGTCACGCGCCGCGAACTGTGTGACGCTTCGGACCGTTTCCCGGCCTTCTTCTTTTGCCGCATTGTAGTGCATTTGTGTGGAGACCCAGCCCAGGATCAGCGTCAGTGCAAGGGCGGATGATGGAAAGAGGAGCGCCATCCGCAGCCGCAGGGAATGCCTGCCGCCTGCCGCGCTCTGGCGGATCGCCCGTACTTCGCCGGTTGTCAGCGGAGTCTGCCGCCATCCGTTATTCCAGAGCATGTAACGGATGTTTTCCGGGACGAGCCACCAGATGAAAAACGCTGCCAGGATGGAGGCGCCTTTGTCCACGAGGTTGAGGCAGATGATGAAGAGCATACATAGGAAGGGGTATGCCATCGATTCCGGGGCTGCAATCCGTGCGGCGGCATCTGATACATACGTAAATTGGGGCGCACCCAGAAGCAGCCACTGGAATAGGGCACCCAGGGTGCCGCTGAGAACCGCAAGGGAGAGCGAGAGTGTAAACAGATGGCGGCTCTTCCGGAACGTCCCGTTTCGGACAAACCAGGCTGTCGTAATGGCGATCAGGACACCGATCGCGGTATAATAGACCGAGTCCGGATAATAGAGGCATCAAAGCAGGTTTGTGGCGACCGCGGTCAGGATTCC
>CADBTO010000348.1 GCA_902797565.1 uncultured Lachnospiraceae bacterium | reverse complement strand
ATTTTACGGCATTATGATCACGCGGCAGGGCATCCAGATGGCATTGCTTATGACCGGACGCATGGCCTGCCTGATCATAGGCACCTCGATTATGACCCTGACCACGACCCCGAATGCCCTGACGGATGGCCTGGAGCAGTCGATGAACTTTCTGAGGGCCTTCCATGTGCCTGTGCACGAGATTGCGATGATGATGTCGATTGCCCTGCGCTTCATCCCGATCCTGATCGAGGAAACAGACAAGATTATGAAGGCACAGATGGCACGCGGGGCGGATTTTGAAACAGGCGGGCTGGTAAAGAAGGCGAAGGCAATGGTGCCGCTCCTGGTGCCGCTGTTTGTGTCGGCATTCCGCCGCGCGAATGACCTGGCGCTGGCGATGGAGGCAAGGTGTTACCAGGGCGGCGCGGGCAGGACGAAGATGAACCCGTTGTCCTATCAGACCAGGGACCGGGTGGCATATCTGGTCTTCTTTGTCTGCTTCGTGGTGCTGGTACTGCTGGTCGTGTTCGTGCGTCCTATGGTGCTGGCGCTGATGCTGCATGGATAAGGAGGAAGGATGATGATGCGGGTGAAGCTGGTCGTGGCATATGACGGGACTGCTTATTGCGGCTGGCAGGTGCAGAATAACGGCATTTCCGTGCAGGGGAAGCTGAACGAGGCGCTGTCCGGGCTGTTCCAGAAGCAGATCCAGTGCATCGGCGCATCACGGACAGATGCCGGCGTTCATGCCGAAGGGAATGTCTGCGTGTTTGACGTGGACACGCGGATGCCGGCAGAAAAGATCGCTTATGCGCTGAACCAGCGCCTTCCGGAAGATATTGCCGTGGTCGGGTCCAGTGCGGTGGATGCGGATTTCCATCCACGGTTTGACGCGAAGCGGAAGACGTATGAATACCGCATCTGGAATGCCCGTTTTCCGAATCCGATTTTACGGAATACCTCGCATTTCTTTCATTATCCATTGGATACAGGCAGTATGATGGAGGCAGGGCAGTACCTTCTGGGCGAGCATGATTTCACGAGTTTTGCGTCGATCCATGCGCAGACCAGGACGTTTGTGCGGACGCTGTACAGCCTGCAGGTTGAGCGGGAGGCGTCGCATGCGGCAAGGAGCGACGGGCAGCTTGTGCGGATTCGTATCTGCGGAAACGGCTTTCTGTACAATATGGTTCGGATTATCGCCGGAACCCTGATCCAGGTGGGCAGCGGGATGCGCAGTGCAGACAGCATCCCGGCTGTACTGGAAGGGAGAGACAGATCGCTGGCGGGGCCAACCGCACCCGCGAAAGGATTGATTCTACGAGAAATCGAATACTGACGGTGTCAGGGGCGTATGGCAGAGAATGTTTTTGGTAAAAAAGCACAAGAAGCACTTTGGTTTGAGCGGATTTTGCGGGGAAATCGGAAAAAACGTTAGAAAAAGCTTGACTTGATCCCGTCTGCCTGCTAATATTATTCGGTACGTCAAAAGATCGTATCTGCATAGCCCCGCAGATCAATCTTTTGGTCATTGTTTTTTTGGGACGATCGGTATTTTCGGACATTATTACCGGGGGACCAAGTTTGTGGAGGTATATGATGAAGACTTTTATGCCAAATCCACACGAAGTGGAACGCAAATGGTATGTGGTTGATGCAGAAGGCAAGACCCTCGGCCGTCTTTCGTCTGAGATTGCCAAGGTTTTGCGCGGCAAGAACAAGCCGATTTTTACACCCCATGAGGATTGTGGGGATTATGTCATTGTTGTGAATGCTGAAAAGGTGGCTGTCACTGGCAAGAAGCTGGATCAGAAGATTTACTACCATCATTCAGATTATGTCGGCGGGATGAAGGAAACAACCCTTCGTGAGATGCTTGCAAGGCATCCGGAGCGCGTCATCGAGCTGGCCGTCAAGGGCATGCTTCCGAAAGGGCCTCTTGGCAGGCAGATGCGCAAGAAGCTGCACGTATACGTTGGCCCGGAGCATAAGCACGAAGCACAGAAGCCGGAGACGATGGAAATCTGAGGAGTTTGAAAAAAACTTCGACTGTGCGTTT
>CADBTO010000347.1 GCA_902797565.1 uncultured Lachnospiraceae bacterium | reverse complement strand
AGGAGGTGCGGCCGTTTGATACAGAGCGGATCCGTCAGGAGGGTGTCCTTTCGGTGGCACAGTATCTGGATGATGACAGCCAGGGATTTGATTTTTCGGAGGGGTTTGTCTGCGAGTTTGCGGATCATCCGGCCGAGGCGTTCCACTCCGGCGGAGATGGGCTGTCCTATGACGGAATGCTTGACTTTTTCCGGAATATGAAGGATGCTGGATATGTCTATGCAGCAGAAGGACGGAAGAAACCGGTCTTATTTGTTTCTTCACGGAATGACGGGGAAGCGGCGGGGGTATTTGGAAAAAAATACATCCTGACGAATGCGGATGCAGTACGGCTGTATAAAGAAAAACTGCTGATTAAGGAGTATGTCCCGTCAGAAAGCGCATACCAGGGGCTTTTGCATGGTCCGATCCTCATCGATGACTATGTGGGTGAAAACCTGATGGCAGGGGAGCTTCTGCCGCAGAAGGAGTATGAACTGGTCCGGATGTGTTTTAATGAACTTGCACTTTTTGGTAATCTGGAATCTAAGGAGATCCAGAAGGCAAAGGCAGCATTGCAGCGCAAATATAATATCAGCGAGAAGGAACTGTTGCTTATGTTCCAGCGGTATGTGGGCGATGGCAGGGATGCAATCCTTGATTACCGGCTGGAAGCCGTATATGACGGGAACGTGCAGCTGGTATGGCATCCGCAGATCCCGGCAGCAGCGATGATCCTTGTCGATCCAAGCAGTACGCGGCTTTCGCTGAAGAATACGGGAGACACCTATGATATGGCATTGGTGCGGATTCGCGCTGTGGACGAACATCGGAACACGCTTTCGTATTTCGGGGAACCGCTTCTGGCGAAGGCGACAGGTGCCATTGAGGTGGTGGGGCCTGCTGTCACATCCTTCCGGGGCGGTATGTGCGGTGTTTTTGTCCGGACAAAGGAAGAGACGGGAGAAGGCAGGCTGTTTTTGTCTACAAACAACCTGCCAACAGAAGAGATCGTATTTCAGGTATCCTAGTGTTTTAGATTGGCAGAACGCAAGGCGCTGCGCAGTGTATTTCCAACCAGAAGTGCCAGGGCGATTTTGATGAGGTCGATGGCAATGAACGGGAAGACGCAGAGTTTCAGGACTTCCAGCAGGCTGATCTGCTGCGCGTAGACAAGCAGAAACCAGATGGTTCCGAAGACGTAGTTTACGGCGTCACCCAGGATCATGCCGGCTGCCTGCGCAGCCAGGGAAGCTGTCTTTGCAGCTGCCGGTGGGAAATGTTTCCCGGTGAAATATGAAGCGGAAAAGCGGTCAATGAAAAAACCAGCAATCCAGCACATCAGGATCATGCCAACAAGGAAGCCGCCGGTTGGTCCGGCGAATTTTCCGGGGCCGCCGGTGTATCCCGAAAAGACGGGCAGGCCAAAGAGGCCGAGGAGCAGATAAAGGATATACGAAAGCGTGCCGAATTTCCGGCCCAGCGCGTATACGGAGAGGAAGGCCACGAACACGGTCAGGGAAACCGGAACGGGCCCGATCGGAATGGACATGGGTGAAAGGATGCAGAGCAGCGCGGCCATAAGTGCGCATCCTGCCATCGCCTGGATCGGGATGCGGGTGGATACGGGGCTGCTTTGGTTTTGATTGGCAGACATTATCAGAATCCTCCTTGTGTGAAATAATTATAAAAATATGTTCTGAGCAGGAACCTGTCCTGGTGGGCAGGAACCCACGTGCATATTATAATCGATATCAGGGAAGATGGCAAGTCTTTTTTGATGCGACGGAGTTTGTAATAAAGTCCGGGGATTTGCCTTGAAGGAGTGCGAAAAAAGTCCGGGAAAAACAATGGCATAAATGGGAAAGGAGAAACTATGGACATAAATATGAAAAAAAGAGGGGAACTGTTGGCGCAGAAGGTCATTAAGGGACTGGAGTCCCGGAATATGGCAGGATATTATGCTGCAGACAAAGAAGAGGCATTGCAGAAGGCACTCTCGCTGATCCCGGAGGGCAGCTCCATCGCGATGGGCGGTGCAATGAGTGCTCATCAGATTGGCCTTGTTGCGGCGCTTCAGAATGGGAACTACAATTTTATTGACCGGGACAAGATGGAGGACAAGCGTGCGGCGATGCTTGCGGCATATGATGCGGATATCTTCCTGTCAAGCGCGAATGCGATGACGGAGGACGGGATGCTCGTGAATATCGACGGGAATGCAAACCGGGTTTCCGCGATTGCACAGGGGCCCAAGAAGGTGGTTTTCATTGTC
Source organism: uncultured Lachnospiraceae bacterium (assembly GCA_902797565.1). Classification (GTDB taxonomy): domain Bacteria; phylum Bacillota; class Clostridia; order Lachnospirales; family Lachnospiraceae; genus Weimeria. Next base: position 7,380 of record CADBTO010000347.1, on the reverse strand, counting down.
GGGATGAACAAGGTCTGCGACGATTTGGATGGCGCGATGAAACGTGCGCGGAATGTCGCTGCACCAATCAACGCCCAGCGTTTCGGGCTTTCAACGCCCTGCTGCAAGACCGGTTCCTGCATGGACTGCAAGTCCCCGGATACGATCTGCTGCCAGTTCCTCATCACGCGTTTTTCGAGGCATGAAGGCAGGATCCATGTGGTGCTGGTGAATGAGGCGCTGGGGTATTGAAGAAAAACAAGAAAAAACATGTCGGATACGCCCGCGTCAGCACGAAGGAACAGAAGGAAGACCGGCAGATCGCGGCACTTCTGGAGGCGGGCGTGCCCAAGGGGCAGATTTTTGTGGACAAAGTATCCGGGAAGGATTTTGAACGACCGCAGTACCAGGAGATGCTTGACGGATTGGATGCGGATACGGTGCTTTTCGTGAAATCGGTGGACCGGCTGGGCAGGAATTACAAGGAATTGATGGAAGAATGGCGGGTTATTACGAAGGAGAAAGGCGCGGACATCGTTGTCCTGGATATGCCGATCCTGGATACGCGGGCGGAGCAGAACCTGACCGGGAAGGTCATCAGTGACATTGTCCTGACGCTGCTAAGCTTTGTGGCGGAGAACGAGCGGGAGAATATCCGCAGCAGGCAGGCGGAGGGGATACGGGAAGCGAAAAAGCGCGGCGTCCGCTTCGGGCATCCAAGGCTTCCGCTGCCGCCGAAGTTTGAAGAAGCATATGGGAAATGGGAGCGCGGGGAGCTGTCGATCGGGAAGGCGGCGGCTTTCTGCGGAATGCACAAGAGCAGTTTTTACAGAAGGATCAAGGAACGGGAAAAGCCCGGAGAACAGTAGTTCTCCGGGCTTTTCCTATGTGACGGGGTGCCGCAGTTTTGCCGTGCTGAAACCTATAGGTTTCGGCACATTTCTTTTCATTCACAAACGATAGCTATTATATACTATTTTTCATCTATTTTCAAGAATTGATTTGGAAAAAATTCATAAAAACCGCACGCAAAAATCGAAGGAATTGAATTGTATCAAAACCTATAGGTTCCAGAACAATCGCGTATTGCGATCATCTTCGTATTTTGCAGGTTTGACCCAGAGGACGGGATGGTATGCGGGAGGATGATTCTGGAACAGGGTATGCGTACAGAAATTGCGTACAGAAATTGGTACGGAAAAACGAAGGGGGCAGGAGCGGATGGATGTTCAGGGACTTCAGGTCATCATAGAATCAGAGAACGATATTTCGACCTGGAATTTTGTGCAGCTTAAGGCCGAACTGGAACAGGTGCTGTCAGATTATGAAAAGACGGTATATACGGATGACAACATAAAGGATGCGAAGAACGACAAGGCGACGCTGAATAAGGCGAAGAAGAAGGTTGAGGACAGGCGGAAGGAATACCGGGCGAAGTGCCTGGAACCATACGAGGCGATCGAACCGCAGGTCAAGGAACTGGTGCAGATGATTGAACGGCAGCGGCTTGCGATTGATGATATGGTCAAAGAATATACGGAGCGGAAGAAGCAGGAAAAGGAAAAAGCAGTCCGCGCGTATTATGACCAGAAAGCGGTGGGATTGGGGGATTACGCAGAGCGCCTTTATCCCAGACTGCTGGATCCAAAGTGGCTGAATGCCACGACGCCGCAGCGCAAATACGAAACGGGGATTCTGGAAGCAGTCCAGAAAAGCATGTCGGACATCGAATCGATCAAAGTGACTGGATCCTTATTTGTGGATACGATGCTGGATGTCTATGTGGAAACAGGCTCTCTGGAGAAGGCGCTTCAGAAACAGGCAGAGCTGGAGGAAGCCAGCAGGAAGGCGGTTTTGCCGGAGAAAGCGGCAGAAGATGGGGGAGATCATTCCGGCACACCTGCCGCCTCCGGGACAGATTTTCTGGAAGAACTTGGGCGCCTGCGCAGCCAGAAGATCCAGACCGGGCAGCAGGCAGCGCAGGATACGGGGAAAACACTGCGCCTTCTGGAACTTTCGCCGCGCCAGCAAGCGCAGGTTGAGGAGTTCCTGAAAGCAATCGGAGTGCCCTATGAGTGGATCGTTTGATTTTTCACGGCTGAATCCTGCGCAAAAAGACGCGGTATGCCAGACAGAGGGCCCTTTGCTTTTGATTGCGGGTCCTGGTACCGGGAAAACGCATACGCTTGTGCAGCGCATTGCGTACCTGGTATCTCAGAAAGGCGTCCTGCCCAGCCAGATCATGGCCGTGACATTCACCCGGAAAGCCGCGAAAGAGCTTCTGACCCGTATTTCAGACGAGTTTCTTCGGATGGAAACGGAAACCTGCGGGGGCTCTGCAGAAGACGGAATCCATGAGACGCCAGGCCGGCGTGTGATGTACAATCTGCATGATATGTACATCGGAACCTTCCATTCGCTTTGCCTGCGTATGATGAAGGAGCATCCAAAGCTTCTGGAAGAGGCGGGCGGCGCGCTGCCCCGCGTGATGGACGCATTCGAACAGGTGTACCTGGTATATCGGAATCTGGACCAGTTCCGGAATTTCAAAGGGTTTTCCAGGCATTTTCCAAGCAGCCTGGGAGCCTGGCGGCAGGCACAGAAGATCTGCAAGTATGTGGGGCAGCTGCAGGAAGAACTGGTGGATCTGGAAGCAATGGAACAGGATGCGGATCCGGATATCCAGCTTCTGGCAAAACTGGTGAAGCGGTATCAGGAACTCCTGGCGCGAAGCGGTGCGATCGACTTTTCCGGGATCCAGACACGGACGCTCCAGATGCTGCAGGAGCATCCGGACATACTGGCCAGCCTGCAGGAAGAAATCCGTTATATTCTTGTGGATGAATATCAGGATACGAATTATATCCAGGAGCAGCTGGTATTCGCGCTTGCGGGAAAACGGCAGAACCTCTGTGTTGTGGGGGATGATGACCAGGGATTGTATCGCTTCCGGGGGGCAACGATTCGAAACATCCTGGAGTTTCCGGAGAAATTCGCGCCGGGGCAGTGCCCGGTCATCTATCTGGAACAAAATTACCGTTCCCAGCCGGACATTATCCGGTTTTACAGGCGGTGGATGGAAGAGGAGGACATTCCGAACCCCTTTACCTGGGGATGCTGCCGTTTTCCCAAGCAGATCCGGCCAGTGAAGGAGACGGCTTCTTCCGGGGAAAGCGTGTATCGCTGCGGCGGAGCATCCCGGAAAGAAGCGGGAGATGATCTGGCAGAAATGATCCGTGGTTTCCAGGCGCGTGGGAATATTACCGACCTGAACCAGGTTGCGGTGCTGTTTTCTTCTGTGAAGGGAACGGAAGCAATGGAGATCGGGGCCTGTCTGGAAGCGCAGGGCATTCCGGTATATTCGCCGCGTTCCGACCTGTTTTTTGCGCGGGAGGAAGTGCAGCAGATGCTTGGCTGCCTGCTGTGCAGCTTTCTGAGTTATCTTTCGGATTTCAAACGGCGCAGTTTCCGGATTAAGATAACGGATGAACTTTGGAATTATTACAAACATTGCATCCAGCTGGCAAACCGGCTCTGGAAGGAGTATCCCAAACTGTATCAGGCTGTCAGGGAAGCAGGGCTGCTGGTCCGGAATGCGGATTCAGACAGCGGGACAGGGCTGCTGTCGATTTTTTATGGCATTCTTTCACAGGAGCCGTTTGCGCAGATGATGCAGACGGAGCAGGCAAAGCTGTGCCAGTCCGTATACCAGACCCGTGCGGTGCGGAATCTGGCAGAATTATCCCGGCTGCTTGCACGGTTTTGCGCGCTGCATCAGATGCATGGATTGACAGCGGAAAATAAAGTCGCGCTGCCGGAGGAATTTTTTAATGAATATTTGAAATGCCTGATCATTGACGGGATTGGCGAATATGAGGACGAAGGGGAGTACGCGCCGTCCGGCTGTGTTTCCTTCCTGACGATCCATCAGTCGAAGGGGCTGGAATTTCCAGTAGTCGTGGTGGGATCTTTGGGGAATGCGCCAAGAGCACGTTCAGATAGCCTGATGCTGACAGCGCAGCTGCGCCTGTTCCAGCGGAAGCCGTTTGAGCCATTCGATACGATCAAATATTTTGATTTCTGGCGGCTGTATTATACCGCGTTCTCCAGAGCCAGGAACCTGCTTGTCCTGCTGCAAGGCAAGGAAAACATGCCGGAGTTTGACCGGTATTTCCGGGAGCTTCCGCCTGTCCAAAGGTTCCTGGAAGATAAAAGCGGCTGCCGGGACGTGTTTGATCCGGTCCGGAGGATCCGTTATAAGGCGATGTATTCGTTTACATCGCATATTTCCCTGTATGATGGCTGTCCGACGCAGTACCTGTTCTACAAAGAATATGGATTTGCGCAGAACCAGATGTTCCATACATCGGTCGGCTCCCTGGTTCATGCGACGCTGGAAGATCTGAATAACTGGATCATCCAGGGGAAGGGAGATGCTGTGGATGAAGAAATGGTCTCGACGTGGTTTTGCCTGAATTACCAGGTGATGCAGGAGCATACAGGTTATTATTTGACGACTGCGCAGCAGGACATGGCAAGGAGCCAGGTTGTCCGGTATTATATCCACAGGCAAGGCGAACTTGGAAGGGCGTGGAAGGCGGAAGAGGAAATCCGGCTGGTCCTGCCGGAATTTATTCTGCAGGGGATTGTGGATCTGATTGAAGGGCAGGGGGATACGGTCGAGATCGTGGATTATAAGACGGGGCCAAAGCCGGATCCCGGAAGCTGTACGGAACAGCTGGAGCATTATCGGAAACAGCTGGAACTTTATGCGTATTTGGTGGAGCAGCGGTATGGGAAACAAGTCAGCCGTATGCATCTCTATTACACCAGTACGCTGGAAGGCGATCCGCTGGTTTCGTATGATTGGAACAGGCAGGCAGTGGAGGGGACGATCCGGGAAATCGGGGAAACCGTGTGGAAGATCGAGCATAAGGAATTCCGGGAGAAGGCAAGGAACCGGTATGCCTGCAAGTATTGTGATTTCCGGGCACTTTGCCATCGGGATGGGGAATAGGTGGATCAATATGGCAAGATGTATTGTTTGCGGAAAGCAGTACCGGGAATGCCTTTGCATGGATTGCAAAGGGAAGACGGACCTGGTGGAACTTTCGGAGCGGCTGCTTTCTTACAGGTATGGGCATGGCGAGCCGCAGCTTTGGGATGAGATTGCAGAAGGGATGGAGGAATGCTGGGATTTTGCACGTGTCCATCTCTTTGCGATATCTGAAGACATCCCTTCGCCGAAGCGGGAGTACCTGCGGATTGACTGCATCGCTTCCGGGAATGGGAATTCGATGCCCAAAGCGAGCCGGGCCTGGCTGTTTGAAAAAGCAGAGGAGATCAGGCAGGCTGGAAGCCTTTGCATGGAAGAGGGGGAGGCAGGAAGCTGGCACGGAAGCCTGAGCATCAAAGAGGAAAACCGGGTGATGGGACTTTTGCTGGAGGCGTTTTCACGGGAGTATCGTTTTGAAGAGGCGGAAGAAGTACTGGAAGTGCTTTTGGAGCGGCAGCCGCTTTTTTTGGATACCTACGAGAAAGCCATCACGTACCTGCTCCAGACCAGGCGCTACGCGGCGGCGGGGGATATGATTGACTGCTGTGAAGCAGTCTGCCGGGATGATGCCCGCACCGCGGATGTGGTTCTGGATCTGCGAACGAAGCGGGATACGTATCTGGAGGCAAAAAAGAACGGGAAGGGGGAGTACCTGCCCCGTCCCAGGGAAGGCGTGCAGGAAGTGCGGCAGCATTATGTGGATTTTTTGAAGGGGCTGGGGATCGAAGCAACGCTTCCGAAGAAAGGGGGAAACGTCCCGGATCCCATTCCCAAGGACCAGTACCCTCAGACAAGGGAGATCCGGGATGCCGGGTTTTCAGATTTCGTTGCGTATGATTTTGAAACGACGGGCCTTTCTACAAGGCGGGATGAGATCATCGAGATCGGTGCGGTCAAGGTGCTTGGCGGGAAGGTGGTGGAGACGGGTGAATACACGTTCCAGAGTTTTGTGAAGCCGTTCAAGAAGACTGTTTCTGAAGAAGTCCGGGCGCTGACCGGGATCAGCCGGGCGGATGTGGATGGGGCAAAGAAGATCTGGGATGTGGTGCCGGAATTTGCGGCGTTTGTCCAGGATCTTGTGCTGGTGGGGTACAACAATATCCGATTTGACAGCAAGTTCCTGGAGCGGGCAGGGCGGTACGGGCATATCGTCTTTGAAAACCCGCAGTTTGATGTACAGCGGTATGCTTCAGAGCTTCTGGACAGGATCGGGGATGGGGTGGTGGAAGAAGAAGGCCTTCCATTTCCGGAAGCAGGCAGCATGGCGCTTCCAGCGGTTGCCAAACGGCTGGGTATCCCGCATCCCCATGCGCACCGGGCACTGGCGGACGCATTGACGACGGCGCGGGTGTTCCTGGCACTTCGGGAGCAGCAGGCGCAGAAGGAACCGGAACCGGAAGATCTGGATGGGATGCTGGGGGATCTGGACAGCTGGGGATGATTTTCTCTGTGCACCTTTTCGCATAAAACAGGCAGATGGACAGTTCCTGTCCAGGACGTTTTGTTATCATGGCGCTGCGTTGATGACGACAGAAAGGGGGGGCGTCATTGGATAAGAAAGTGGAACGGGTCATCAATCTATACCATCGGCTGGGGGACGGGGATGTGCTGGTCAAGTCGGACGAGGCACAGCGTTTTGGTGTCACGGAAAAATCCATCCAGCGTGACCTGGATGATATCCGCGCGTATTTCGCGAACGACCCGGCCTGCGGGAAGGAACTGGTATATGACCGGGCTAGGAAGGGATATGTGCTGGTGCGGAAGGAAGAGGAATGCCTGACGAAGAGTGAGATCCTTTCGGTCTGCAAGATCCTGCTGGAAAGCCGCTCCATGGTGAAAGGGGAGATGGTTCCCATTATTGACAAGTTGGTCCGGAGCTGTTCTCCCTATCGTGACAGGAAGGAGATTGCGGAGCTGATCGGCAATGAGAAGTTCCATTATATCGAACCGCATCATGGAAAGAAATTCGTGGATACGATCTGGGATCTGGGAGATGCGGTGTATTGCCATCGGCTGCTGCGGATGCGTTACCAGAAACTGAAGGGAGCGGATAAAGTGGGGCGGCTGGTGCAGCCGGTGGGGCTGATGTTCTCGGAGTACTATTTTTATCTTTGCGCGTTTATGTGTGCCAGCGAGGAAACGCCAGACGTCCCGAAACGCCCGTTCCCCACGATTTACCGGGTGGACCGGATCCTGGATTATGAAGTGCTGGACGAGCACTTCCATATTCCTTATGCCGAGCGGTTTGAGGAAGGGGAGTTCCGGAAGCGGATCCAGTTTATGTTTGGCGGGCAGCTGCGGCGGATCAAATTCCTGTACAAGGGTATCAGCATCGAAGCCGTGCT
>CADBTO010000346.1 GCA_902797565.1 uncultured Lachnospiraceae bacterium | reverse complement strand
TGAGCAATGCGCAGCTGTATGATGAGACCTATAAACAGCTCTACGTGAATCTGTTCATATTCGCGCTTGTGTTCCTGCTGATCACGTTTTTTTATTATCTGGGATACAAGAACGAACGTCTGGGCAGCAGGCAGCTGGAAGAGCTGCGTGAGGTCAGCCTGAAGCAGGAATTTGAGGCACGGATCCTGAAGCAGAAGGAGGCAGCGGCAGAAGAGGCGAACAAGGCGAAGAGCCGGTTCCTGGCGGATATGTCCCATGAGATCCGCACGCCGATCAACGCGATCCTGGGCCTTAACGAGATGGTCCTGCGTGAGGCGGGCGAGCCGCAGATCCAGGCATATGCCAGGAACATCCGGGCTTCCGGGCGGAACCTTCTGCAGCTGATCAACAGCATCCTGGATTTCTCCAAGATCGAGGACCGGAAAATGGAGATTGTTCCGGTGGAATATGGCCTTGGGGAAATGATCAGCTACCTGGTCCATTCTATCCAGGAGCGGGCCAGGGACAAAGGGCTGGAGCTGCTGCTTGAAATTGATCCGGAGCTGCCGGCCAGGCTGTACGGAGATGATGCAAGAATCAACCAGGTGATCATGAACCTGCTGACCAATGCCGTGAAATATACGCCGGAAGGTTCTGTCACGCTGGAGATCAAGGCGGGGGAGCGGGACGGTGAGCGCGTCCAGCTGTTTGTGGCGGTGCGGGATACCGGGATCGGGATCCGGGAAAGCGATTTGCCCCGGCTGTTTGAATCTTTCGCGCGGCTGGACCAGGAGAAGAACCGCCATATCGAAGGGACGGGGCTTGGCATGTCTATTACCACGAGCCTGCTGGAGTTGATGGAAAGCAAGCTGGACGTGGAAAGCACCTATGGCAAAGGTTCCGTGTTTTCATTCCTGCTCTGGCAGAAGGTTGTGGACGAAACGCCTCTGGGGGAATACAGGGTGGATGCGTACCAGGAAGAGGATGAAGAGCAGGTGGAAGGAATGCTTCTTGCGCCGTCCGCCCGGATCCTGGTTGTTGATGATACCCGGATGAACCTGGTGGTGGTGACGAACCTTCTGAAACGCACGCGGATTATGATGGATACGGCGTCGAGCGGGGAAGAGGCCATCGCGCGTGCCGGGGAGCAGATGTATGACATGATTCTTTTGGACCAGCGCATGCCTGGACTGGACGGGACACAGACGCTGCACCGTATCCGTGCGCTGGACGGCGGGAAATACCGGGATACGCCTGTGATCTGCCTGACGGCTGACGCGATCCAGGGGGCGAAGGAGCGTCTGATTGCTGAGGGGTTCACGGATTACCTGTCCAAGCCGGTGGATGGGAAGACCCTGGAACAGTCGCTCCGGACCTACCTGCCGAAGGAAAAGGTGCTGGATGAGGGCGTGGGCCTTTTCTATGCAATGGGGGATGAAACGATCTGCCGGCAGGCGCTGGAGGACTATGTGTTTGAGGCCGGGCAGCGGCTTCAGCTGCTGCGGGACTGCTTTGCGGAAAAGGACCGGGAGGGCTATGTGATTGCGCTCCATGCGCTGCAGAGCGAGTCCCGGCTGATTGGAGCGGAGGGCCTGTCTTCTCTTGCCGCAGAGCTGGAAGGCGCTGTGAAGGGGGCGGATGATGCAGCAGCCGAAAGCTTCCACAGGCGGCTGATGGAGGCCTATGAGGAAATGGCTTTTTCCATCCGGGAATATCTGGATGGCTGATGCAGGTAGGAAAGAGTGATTGCCGGGCTGCCGGGACTGTGGCCGTCTGGCAATGGGATTAGATCAAGGAGCATAGAGATGGACCAGAAAGCATATCTTCAGCAGATTGAGCAGGTGATCCAAAGCGGGAAGTTCCGGGATGACTGGGCATCCCTGTCCGGTTATCGGACGCCGGACTGGTATTACGGGGCGAAGTTCGGGATCTTCATCCATTGGGGGATATACAGTGTTCCTGCCTATGGAACGGAATGGTATTCCCGGGAGATGTACGACCCCACGCATCGGGAATATGAATTCCACCGGAAGACATTCGGGAACCAGAAGGAGTTTGGATACAAAGACTTCATCCCGATGTTCCGTGGTGAAAAGTTTGATGCGGATGAATGGGCGGCGCTGTTCCAGCGGGCCGGGGCAAAATATGTCATGCCGGTGTTCGAGCACCACGATGGATTCGCGATGTATGACACCGCATTTAACCGCTGGAATGCGGTCAATATGGGGCCATGCAGGGATGTGGCAGGAGAAATTAAAAAAGCCTGTGAAAAGCGGGGGCTTACGTTCTGCGCTTCTTCGCATCGGGCGGAGCACTATTTCTTTATGAATATGGGCAGGGCAGCGGAAAGCGATGTCACGGATGAGGCGTACCGGGATTTTTACGGGCCTGCATATCTTTGTCCGGAACTGTATGGCGATGAGATTTTTGGGACGATGGCGGATACGTTTTCGCCGGTCAGGCCGGATGAAGCGTGGATGGAAGACTGGCTGGTCCGGACCTGTGAGCTGGTGGACCGCTACCGGCCGTGGATTGTCTATTTTGATTCATGGATCCAGAATGCCGCATACAAGCCGTATCTGAAGAAATTCTGTGCGTACTATTACAATCGTGCAGCAGAATGGGGGCAGGAGGTGGGCATCAATTATAAGCACCAGGCATTCCCGCCGGGTGTGGCGACCTTTGATGTGGAGCGGGGTGCCCTGACCGGCATTTCGCCGGTTCCGTGGCAGACGGATACCGCCATCGGGAAGCAGTCTTGGGGCTATACGAAAGACAACGAGTTCAAGCCGCCCCGGCAGATCATCTGTGACCTGATTGATATTGTCAGCAAGAACGGGATGCTGCTTCTGAATGTCGGACCAAGGCCGGATGGCACAATTACGGAAGAAGAGACAGCGGTGCTTGAAGCGGTCGGGAAGTGGCTGCGCGTCAATGGCGAAGGAATCTATGATACGGTGCCCTGGAGGCAGTTTGGTGAAGGAGAAGTCAACAATACCGAAGGCTCGTTCCAGGATAATGATGAGAAGTGTTTTACCGCGAAAGATTTCCGGTTTACCTATAAGAAGGGGTTTTTGTATGCGTTCTGGATGAATCCGGAGGGGGAGCGGCTGTGGATCCGTTCGCTTCGGATCCGGGGGGACTATGATATCGTGACGGGTTCCGTTGCGGTATTGGGGGACCTGGCCGTCACCCATACGGAGCGGGATGGGGAGGCGATGATGGTCGCTCTGGACCGGAAACCGGACAGCGGGCTTCCGATTTGCCTGAAGATCGAGATTTTATAACGGGATTCGCGTGTGAATGATAAGAAAGAAAAAGAAGCGGGCTGCTGCCGGAATAGGGCAGCAGCTTTTTCTTTTTATCGCAGAGCCGATTTAGCAATGCCGGGCGCCCCCCCCGGTGCTAAAGCGGGAATTTGAAGTAGATGGTTTTCGGCGGATGGTCCGGGTCGTAGGGCACGGTCTTCATGCCGAGTTTTTTCGCACAGCGCACCATGGCGAGGTTGTCCGGGGATGTGGGCAGGAGCAGGTCTTTCTTTTCTGTGGTCATCTGTGCGCGGAGCATCAGGGCATCGACCAGCTTCAGGCTGATGCCCCGTCCCCGGAAAGAGGAGAGGACCATGCAGTGCCCGATGATGGCGGTCGTTTCCGGATCGAGGCCAACGGCGTATGCGTCGTGGGCGCATTCCGCCGGATTCAGGAACAGACCGGCGGCCCCGATCAGCTGCCCGTTTGTCGTAAAGCATCCCTGAAAATGGGTCCAGATCTGGCTGAAAAACTGCATTTCATTTGTGGAAACAGGCTTCCACCAGCTGCGGCGCGGCATGCTGCCCACAACCGCGCCTTTCAGCACCTTGAAGGTGATCATATCCTGCCTGCCAAGTTCTCGATAATACATGGTTCAACTTTTCTCCTGTTCGTATGGTTTGCTGCGGGAAACATATCTAAAAATGTAACATCAAAATCGCGGTTTTGCAAGCTGTTTTTTTGGAAAATTCCCTTGCCCGTCCGATGGAAAACGTGTATAATGGAAAATGTTGTTTTGCGGAGGTGTACAGATGCAGGGGCATTTGATAACGGCGGTGGAAGCGGGTTCGCCTGCCTGGAAGGCTGGAATACGGGAAGGAGACAGGCTGCTTGCGATTGACGGCAGGGAAATAATTGATATATTCGATTTTTACTATTTATCGGATACGGAAGACCCGGTGCTGGAAATCATCAGGAAGCAGGACGGGGCAGCTGCCCGGATCCGTCTGCAGAAGGACGAGGGCGGGGAAACCGGCATCACGTTCGCGGATGGGATCCTGGATGATTACCATTCCTGCAGCAACCATTGCATGTTCTGCTTTATTGACCAGATGCCGCCGGGGATGCGGGAAACCCTGTATTTCAAAGACGACGATACGCGCCTTTCCTTCCTGCAGGGGAATTATGTGACCCTGACGAATATGGATGAGGCGCAGCTGGACCGCATTATTGAATACCGGATGGCGCCGATCAATATTTCTGTCCATACAACCAACCCGCAGCTGCGCGTGCGGATGCTCGCGAACAAGCGTGCCGGGGATATTATGGACCGGATCCGGCGGATTGCCCGGGCAGACCTTCCCATGAATGCCCAGATTGTCCTGTGCAGGGGGATCAATGACGGCAGGGAACTGCAGCGGACGATCCAC
>CADBTO010000345.1 GCA_902797565.1 uncultured Lachnospiraceae bacterium | reverse complement strand
TTTCCATTCTTAATGGCTGCCGTTTTTGTTGCCGCAGCCCTGTCCGCCTCAGTCGCGCGTACCGGTGAAAGCTTCGCCGTCCCGCTTGCAAGATCCGTGCCCGCTGTCGCACCCTGCGCGATTACCTGTACCGTCCCGGAAACCGTTGTCTTCTGGTTCTGATCTTCAGAAAAAACACCCGGATCATAGGTCGCCTGGATGCGTTCCTGCTCAGTGGAGCCTTTCGTCGCCACACTGACGATACCAACCCCGGCCACATCAACCTGCACATCCTTCTTCTCCCGTTCCACGGAAGTCTGGACATGCGCATCCCCGGACAGTTCCAGCCGCATGGATTCTGCTGTTTCCACATCGACCGGAACATCCGTATTCAAGGTCGTATCCTTCGCTTTGATCTGGACCGGAACCTTGTTCTTGTCCGTCTTGCTCGCAATGCGCACGGTCGTTTTTTCGCGGTTCATCTTCACCTGCTTGAACGCTTTCCCCGTGACACCCTTCCCGATCTCCAGATTCAGCGTTGCCTCTATTTCATCCTTCTGTTCCTTGTCCGCCTCCTCTTTGGCTTTGTTCTCCGCCTCTTTTGCCTTGGCAAGGTCTATGGAAAGATCCGCATCATCCCCGTATACCGCAATATGCGCATCATCATCCTGGATTTCCATCTGGTTGCCCGTGCCCATCTCCCGCCAGGTATTCTTCTTGATATCCTTAACGGTAATGCTTTCAAATTTCGCATAATTATTGATTGTCGTATTCGGTGCATCCACCACCAGTTCCGTCTCCGGAAGGTTCAGCGGCGCGTCCTTCTTCCCGATCGTAATCGTCTCTGTCTCCTGCGAAGTATAGATGATCTTCTTCGGGACCGCCCCTTCCCCGGCAAGGGCCTCATCCAGCTTTGCCTGGGAACCAACCGTTACGGTTTCCGTGTTTGCTTTCCGCTCTGCCACATCACTCATCTTGACGGTCGGCTGCATATCTTCTGTCTTTGCCGTATCCTTGTCCAGCTTCGCCGCAATGCCGTTGCCTTTGGTTACGGTGTCCGCCTGTGATGAATCGCCTGCTGCCGCGCCACCGCCGCCTGCTGCTGCTCCACCACCGGCTGCTCCACCGCCTGCTGATGCCCCGCCGCCTGCCGCTGCTCCACCGCCGCCGCTTGCTGCTGCTCCGCCGCCTGCTGCTCCGCCGCCGCCGCTTGCTGCTCCGCCGCCGCCGCTGAATGCAGGCGCTGTCGATGTCGCCGTCCACTTAGCGTACAAAACCGTATTGGTCGTGACCGGTGCCATAAAGTCATAAGGCAATGTGTAGGCTGCATCCTTATACCAGCCATCAAAGGTGTAGCCCGTCCGCGTCGGCACGTCCGGCTTCGCAGCCGCACCACCTTCCTCAACGCTCTGGGATGCCACCGCAGAGCCTTCTCCCGTATTGAATGATACGGTATAGTTCGCCTTTACCGGCGTTGTCTGGCCGCTGCCTGTATCTCCCGTGCTTTCCCCGGTGGTCGGCTTCGTCGTCGCCCCTGCCTTTTTCACCGTGATCTTGCATGTCAGCTTCGTTGTCTTCTTGTTCTTCTTCACCGTGACCGTAATGGTCGCTTTCCCTGCTTTCTTTGCCGTGACCTTGCCCTTGGCAGAAACCGTCGCAATACTCTTTTTGCTCGACTTGTACTTGATCGTTGCCTTTTTGGCATTCTTCACCTTGATCGTGTATGTCTTCCCCACCTTCAGCGTCACCGAAGTTTTTTCCAGCTTCGGCTTCGTGGCTGCCTGCACGCTGACCGCTGCAGTCGGCAGCATACTAAACCCCAGTGCCATCGCCAGGACACCGGCAAGTATCTGCTTGCGCCGTTTCATCGCATCCATCCTCCTTTTTCCTGATCCAAATCCAAAGCCGCCCGGTTCTTCTCCACCGTCCAGCTCTCGCCTTTTTTTGCAACATATTTTATAGTATCATTTACGGCCGGTTTGTCAAGCATCCAAAGCGTTTATAATCCCCTGATAATCATACTGCTCATACGCACTCCGAATTGCTTTCCATCGCTCCATGTCTCCTTCCGGAATCGCATAGTCCTCCATCTCCTTGAAAACATCATCCAGACCATCCAGGCTCATATTTTCCGCCGCCTCACGCAGCTCCTCATAGACCGCCTCCATCAAAAACGCATCCGCTTCCGGCTTCCCGGATGAATCCTGCGCAAACATTTCGGCCAGCGGTTCCCGGAAACTCCGAAGTTCCTGCAGAAATGCCGCATGGTGCTCCTCGATATATGCCGTGTCCTCAGCCTTCCCTGCATTTTCCAGCTGCTGCGCCTCTTCACCAAATGCCGCCGCACCAATGATCCGTGCAGAACTCTTCAGCGCGTGTACCTTGATCGTGTAGTTCTTCAGATCCTTCGCTTCATAGAACTGCTCGATCTCCTGTGCCTTCTCTTCCAGAGAACCATAGAAAATCTCCAGCAGCGGCAGATATGCGTCCACCGTTCCGCTGTTTTTCAGGCCAATGCCAAGATCAATCCAATCCTGCCCCTTCAGCGCGGCAAGTTCCTCCGGCACTTCCGGCTCTGCCTCTGCCTCTGCCGCTTCAGCCGCAGCACTGCCAGATCCACCCGTTCCGACCACGCCGCCCGGCGCGCCAGCTCCATCCGGCCTGCCAGCGCCAGATCCTTCTGCATCCTCTTCTTCTGCATACTCCAGCTTTTCTTCCGGCAGATAGTTCTGCAGCATCTCCTCCAGCTTCACAGAATCAATCGGCTTCGTCAGGTAATCATCAAATCCCGCCGCAATATATTCCTCACGCGCACCGGAAATCGCGTTCGCTGTCAGGCAGATTGCCGTGGTGTGCAGGTTCGGCCCTGCTTTTTGCGCCCGCATTTCATGCAGCGTTTCGATCCCGTCCTTCTCCGGCATCATATGATCCAGGAATATGACATCATATTTTTTGTCATACGCAAGCGAAAGTGCCTCATCCCCGCTGCCTGCCATATCAATCTTCACGCCTGTACGCTTCAGCAGGCTCTTGAAGACCATTAGGTTCATCTGGTTATCATCCACCACGAGCACTTCCGCAGTCGGTGCCGTAAACGATGCTTTATACCTGCCCCGCTGTTTCAGGGACTTTTTATAGGAAGCTTCATAATCCCCGATCGGACTCCAGCTTACAACTTTCTGTTTGACCGCAAACGAGAACTTCGAGCCAAGACCATAGATACTCTCCACCTTCAGCGTACTGCCCATCATCTGCAACAGGCTCTTTGTGATGTTCATGCCCAGCCCTGTGCCTTCCACATTCCGGTTGCGTTTTTCCTCGATCCGCTCAAATTCAGAGAAGAGTTTTTTCAGATCCTCTTCTTTGATGCCGATTCCCGTATCTTTGATCGACACCTGGAGCAGCACGCTGTCCGGCTCCTCCGGGAGCTTCTCATAGGTCATTCCAAAGACCACGCTCCCCTTTTCCGTATACTTGACCGCGTTCGTCAGGATGTTTGTGATCACCTGCTTAATTCGGATTTCATCCCCGTTCAGCAGATTCGGCATATCCTTGTCAAAATCCAGTACCAGCATCAGCCCCTTCGCATCGGCCCTGGTCTGGATCATGTTCACCAGATCATTCAGAATGGACGAAAGATCATATTCCACGGGGATGATCTCCATTTTCCCCGCCTCAATCTTGGAAAAGTCCAGGATATCATTGATGAGGCCCAGAAGCGTGCTTCCTGCTGTCCGGATACTTTCGGAATAATTCAGGATATTCTGGTCGCCGCACTCCCGCAAGATCATCTCATTGAGCCCCAGCACCGCATTGATTGGCGTGCGGATCTCATGGGACATATTGGACAGGAACGAGGATTTTGCCTCGCTTGCGGCAAGCGCCCGCTCAGACATATCAATCAGCCTGCTCCGCTCCTTCCGCTCCTGGTCAATATCCTCACCCAGCCACAGCACACTGGTCGGCGCTCCGGACTTGCCACGGCGCGAAACAATAAAGCGCAGCCTCCGCCAACGCCCCTGGTTGCTCAAGTACTCCATCATGACCGTATCGGTCTTGCGCAGCCGGTCTGTCAAGCTTCCCAGATCAATGAACCTAGACACTTCATCCAGATATT
The DNA here is from genome assembly GCA_902797565.1 of uncultured Lachnospiraceae bacterium. Taxonomy (GTDB): domain Bacteria; phylum Bacillota; class Clostridia; order Lachnospirales; family Lachnospiraceae; genus Weimeria. The sequence continues at coordinate 6,866 of CADBTO010000345.1, read as the reverse complement.
CCGGATCCGTGATGTTTTCCATGACTTTCCGCAGCATCATCTGTGCATTCGTGCGCGCATCTCCGAGCAAATCTGTCACAATATGGCTGTCCATCTTGATCTCTGAGAACGCGTCATGCTCCAGATCCACCTCATATGCCGCCATAAACAGCTTTGCAATCGTCCAAAGCCGGTAGTTATTGGTTTCCAGAACCTCTGCCAGCTGGTCACGTTTTTTCTTTTCCTCATCAATATCCTCGATCAGGTACATTCCCCGTGAGATCCGGCCATCCGGAAGGCGTTCAGACACAATATACCTCGCACGGCGCCATTGCTTCTTTTTGTTCAGGAACTCCATTGTCACCGTGTCTGCATCCGCCAGACGCTCCTCCAGCTTCCCAAAATCAATGAAATCCAGAAGTTCCTCACGCGAAAGCGGATCGGAAAAACGCTCCATCACCTTGCGCAGCACCTCCTGGCAATGCGATCTTGCCCCCCGGATCATTTCTGCCACAGCTTTTTCATTCCGCAGCTCTTCAAACGTATCATCCTGGAAATTGATCTCATAAAGCGAGACATAGATATCCGCAACGGACGCCAGCTGCTGACTGAGGAAATTCACCATCTGGCTGCGCCTGCTGGAGAAGGACAGGATCACGCCAATAATCGTGATGACCACTGCCACCAGGACGATCGTCAAAACCAGAATCAGATTCATAGACCAGAACGCACTGGAAGCGTTTTTCACCGATATTGCATACCAGCCATTCTTCATTTTTGCTGCATAGGCAATATACCGGATCCCGTCAACTCTTACCGTAAAATACTCTTTCCCAGACTTTGCGAATTCCCGGAAAACCTGCGCGCCAAGCGTTTCTGCTTTCGCATCATACTGCGTCCCGACCTCTTCCTTGTTCGAATGCGCAATGACAGTTCCTTTCGCGTCCAGTACCATCTCCAGATCATCGGTTTCCGCGCCTTCTTCGATCATCTTCTGAAAATCCACCATCGAGATGTCAATCGAAACCACGCTCTTCCCATCATCCAGGACCTTTCCAAGCGAAAGGATGCTGTCTCCGGTCATTGCATCCACATATGGACCGGAAAACGCCACCTCTTCATCACTGCCCAGCGGAACGGTATACCATGGGCGCTCGGTTGCTATATAGTCTTCCGGCGGCACCCATTCCTCCCCGTCAAGATAATTCCCGGCAACATAACCATACAGTGCCGTTGAATTTTCAGACACCACATTCCGGATCATCGCGGACTGCGCCACGATATATTCCTGGAGCTCCTCCTTTGTTTTCCCGTCCTGGAGCATCTCTTCGAGCGTAAACGCTGTCAATCGGACCGCCGCATAATCTGACATGAGCCCCTTGTCGAATTCGTCCGCAAACCTCCATGCGGTTATCTCACTGTCCTTGCGGATGTTGCTGTGTTTTTCCCCGTACAGCATCCAGTAATACATCAGGACAATGCCCACAATAAATATCACAACCAGGACACTTGCCAAAATCCTCTGTGATGTTTTTTTCTTCATGAAACGCTCCTTTGCATCCTATGCCGCGCCAGCCTGGTATCCAACATGCAGCCAGCCCATGCCGTGCCTATACCTGCATCCCTGCGATGCCCATTGCCCCTTTCCCGCCATGGCAGGAAATCACGCAGCCAGTCATCACAAATTCCTGATTGCGGAAGCCCAACTGCCGTGCCTTCTGTTCCATCCGGTCAAGCACCTTTTCATCCAGCCCCTTAGAATACATCAGGTAGATACATTCCCGATCCAGGTCATATTGTTGGACAAAGCTATCCATGAAACGATCCACGATCTTCCCCATAGATCCCCTGTATTTTTTTCTCCCAACCAGCTTCCCGTCCTCGATCTCTATCACGGGCTTCAGGTTCAGCAGTGTTGCGCTCAGGAACTTCGCATTTGATACCCTGCCGCCTGCCCGCAGATATTCCAGCGTACCGGGAATGAAATGGCATACTGCTTTTTTTGCCAGTTCCTGGCATTCCTGTGCCAGCTTCGCATGGTCCGTCCGGCCCTCTTCCAGCCATTTTTGAACCAGATGATGGCACGATACCATATGTGCCGTGCACCCGCCAGATACATTGAGCGTGTCAATCACATACACATCCTGGAACTTCTTTACTGCAATCACTGCAGCAGCATGCGCGGCGGACGCTTTTGAGGAATAGGTGAAATGCAGGATCACACAGCCCGGATGCTCCTCGCGGATCTGATTCCAAAACCCTTCGTATTCCTCCTCCGAAATGGCGCGTGTTGAAGGCACCTTCCCGGTCCGCTCGTAGTATTCATATACTTTTTCAATCGAAAACTTGCCATCATCATAGGTTTTCGTGTCCATAATGACGTGCATCGGAATCACATAGAACCCATACCGTTCCACGATAACCTCCGGAAGATCCGACCCACTTTCCGTGCTGATAATAATCTCTTTTTCCATCTTTTTCTCATTCATGAACGATTCTCTATCAAACCATCTATCGCAATCTCTGTCGCCATCCCGATCGGTTCAGCAAACCCGTTCCATCAACGTACAGGTCTCCACACCCATACTATGTCCGAACATATCCACCGGACAGGCTTTTTTCAACGCATAACGCCCATCCTGTGCAAGAATCTTCAGATCCCTTGCGAGTGTGGCCGGGTCACAGCTGACATACACGATGCGCTGCGGTGCCATCTGGAGGACAACGGACAGGAGCCGCGCATCACAACCCTTCCGCGGCGGATCAAGCACAACCAGATCCGGATGACTCGCTCCCTGCCCGTTCTGCTGGATGACTCGTGCATCACCATCATAATACTGCGGCAGCACTTCTTCTGCCTTACCCAAAATAAATTCTGCATTTTTTATCCGGTTCAACTCCGCATTTTTTCTGGCATCTTCCACGGCATCCGGTACTACTTCCACGCCATACACCTGTTTCGCCGCACTTGCAAGAAACAGCGATATTGTACCTATACCGCAATACAGATCCCATACGTTCTCCCCGCCGGTCAGCTGCGCGTACTCCAATGCTTTCCGGTATAGCTTCTCCGTTGAAACAGCATTGACCTGGTAAAACGACCGTGGCGAGATCAGGAACCGCACAGTTCCGATCCGGTCTTCCATCCGACTGCTTCCCCAGATCGTGCGGGTCTGCTCCCCCATGATCACGTTGTCCCGGCGGGTGTTGATATTGTATGAGATACTGCATACGCCCGAAACCGCAGACAACCGCTCCACCAGCGACTGCTCCGCAGACAGCCGGTTCGAGTTGATGACCAGGCAGACCAGCTTCTGCCCGGTATGCACTCCTGTGCGAAGCAGGATGTGGCGGACTTCTCCTTTCCCCAGCGTCTCGTCATAAGCCCGAACCCCTTCATCCGCCATCCACTTCCGGATCACGGCAAGAATCTTGGCATCGCTCTCCTGCCCTATGATACACGGGCATTCCATCGTGGCCGGGATGATCCGGTGCGAATGCACAGCATAAAATCCTGTTTGGATTTCCCCGCTTGTACCTTCTCCCACTGGATACTGCGCCTTATTCCGATAATGATAGGGATGCTCCATGCCCAGGATCGGCTCCATCACTTCTTCCAGCAGTTCCCGCTGGAATCCGCCAATCCGCGCCAGGCTTTCTTCCACCATGCGCTGCTTGTATTCCAGCTGCTTTTCATAAGACAGCCCCAGGATCTGGCAGCCGCCGCACTTCGGATACAGCTTGCACGGCGGATCCACACGATCTGCGGAAGGCGAAAGGATTTCCAAAATCCGGGCAAACCCATAACTCTTCTTCAGTTTCGTTGCAGCGCAGCGAAGCCGGTCCCCCGGCAAGCCGCCCCTGACGAAGAATGTCTGCCCGCCATAGTGTCCTATCCCAGATCCATCTTTTGATAAATCTTCAATTAAAATCTCGAATTTTTCGTTTTTCTTCATTCTATCCCATCATTTTTATTCTATCATTTTTCTTTCTATGATTTGATCGAACCTTCCAGATCCGCCCTCGCTTTCTGGTGTCCCCTTCGTTTGGGCATTCCTCACCCGCTTGCTGCACCGATTAGTATGGGTGCTAATTTTCTGGATCTTCCTCCGTTTTGGCGTTCATCAGCCGCTGCGAAACATCACTGGTCGCACGGATGTTTGTATCCAGGAACTTGTGGAAGCCCTTCCACGCCATCGACGGGGACAGCTGGCTGTAAATCGCCTCCCGCATGGTTTCCATCCGGGCGTCGGTGATATCCGCAAAAGACAATGCCAGTGCTTCGCACAGGGCCGGTTTTTTGGGCGAGCCATACTCCAGTTCCCCGTGGTGGGACAGGATGCAGTGCACCAATTCGTTTTCCTTGATTTTCGGAAAATCCGGAATGTCACGGATCTTTTCTCGGATCATCCCGACTCCAATGACGATATGCCCCAAAAGCTGCCCGTCATCCGTATAGTCATTCACAGGGAAGGGCGCGATTTCCTCCAGCTTCCCGATATCATGGCAGATCGCCGCTGTCAGCAGCAGATCCCGGTCCAGGAAGGCATAATGTTTCGCATAGAAACTGCAGATCTTCGCCACAGACAGCGTATGCTCCAGCAGCCCGCCTACGAACCCGTGGTGGACACTTTTTGCCGCAGAGTGGAAGCAAAAGCGTTTCTGAAACTCCGGATCCTGGAAAAACGAATACAGCAGCTGCTGGTAATAGGGCGATTTGACGGAGCGAATCAGCCGCATCAGTTCCTCATACATCTCATCCACGTCCCGATCTGAGGTCGGCATATAGTCCTTGGGCAGATATTCCCCTTCCCGCGCTTTCCGTGCCTGGCGGATATTCAGCTGGTTTGCGTTGTTGAACACCACGATCTCGCCGCCCACCCAGATATAATCCATGGCCTCGAACTCCGCGATCCCCGGCGATGCCGGATCCCAGATCTTCGCATCAAGTGTACCCGTTTTATCGGACAGCAGTACAGATAGATACTGCTTCCCGCTTTTCGTCAGTGCGCTGGTGACTTTCTTCACCAGATAGATTTCTTTGACCTGCTGCCCTTCTGTCAATGTATTGATATAGTGCATTGATACTCCATTCTACCCCTGGACGTGGGGAACCTTTCCTACTTATTACGAAAAAATCAACTGAACTATTGTAACATATTTCCCGTAACAAAACCAGTCTGTTTTTTCATAAGAAACGGGCAGGAGGGAACACAACACCCATTCCTGCCCGTCTATCTTTGAATCCGGCGTACTTCGAAGAAGACCTTGCGCCATTTATTCCTTGCTTGATGAATCATCATCCGTGCTGAAATTCATCAGCGCCGTCAGATCCACCTGCGTGGTCGGAATGACCGCTTCCTGCTCCGCTTTTTTCTGCTGTTTTTCATAGACGCCATAACCGGAATAGGCAATAAACCCCATAATCCCGCAGCATATGACCGCTGTCACCGCATAAGCAGCGTACAGTTCCATTTTCTGCCGCTTCTGTATCTTCTTCCGATTTCTTTTCAGCTCTTTGTTTCGATCTACCTTCGCCTGGCTCATAAATATTTACTCCTTTTTTATTTTAGAACTCCTTTGTGCGCTTCTTAGACTTCGATACCGCGGCTTCATTCATCAGACAAGCTGATGTCTAAAACTTCTTTATACCCAATTTATTATGATACCACGCAGCGGAATAAAAGTCAAGCCGAAATATCCGAGGAAACAGACCCGGAAATAGACATAGAAGCAGACTTGGACGTGCGTTTCGCGGAGGCGGAGGCGGAAGCGCGCGGCCGTACAATGGCTTTCAGCCGGAGATTTCCAAACTGCTGCTCCCCCTGCCCGCTTCCAGAGAGGCTGCATACATCCCGCCAGACACCTTTGTAATGAAAGAAACTTTCCCCTGCCGCAAGCGCCAGCCCCTGTTCCCGGCTCCCATACGCAAACACTGCGCCCGTTCCTTGGAAGCAGACTGCCACAGTGAAACATTCCCCCCTCGCCAAAGCCACGGGCTCCGGAAGGACGACTGAATGGTATCCGCCGCAAGCCACTTCCTGCTCCACCTGCATAACCGGCTCCCCACAGGCAGCTTCATCCTCCGGCAGGTTCCCTCGATAGATGGAAATCCGGCAGCTGCCGCGCCCGCCAGGATGAATCATGATTTCCTCCAGAAATCCCGCATCTTCCGCATAAAAAACATTTGCTGCCGTATCCACACAGGTCTCCCCGCCTGATGCCCCCTGCAGCGTCAGAGACGCGGAAACCGTGCATCGGTCGTACTGGTACAGCGTTCCATCCGGCAGTGCTTCTCCCATATCGAACACATACGCATTTCGTTCCAATGTCTGATCCTCGTAAGACAACCAGAAATATGCCCCAAAGGAAAACCCCTTCTTCCCGGACCAGCTGTTCTGCACCAGCCAGGCACCATCCCGGCCGGGCTTCCGTGAAAAGTGGCTCGCCGGGAAACGGTCATCCCAGCCCACCACGACCGAAGCATGATTCGCCGCACATTTCTCCGGATTTCCATAACAATAATATGCCGCATATTTCTTCGAATAATATTTCCCGCCGCCTTTTTTTGCATAATACTGGATGCCAATCCCGCCATGACGGACAATCATCTCTTTTGCCAGCCGGGCATCCTTCCTCAGATCCAGAAGATACAGCCCCTGAAGCCGCGCAGTTTGCCCGCATTGTTCCAAACTGGAAAGCAGCCCGTTTTTCACGAGGCGTTTTGCCGTTTTTTCAGAAAACGGAGCCGCCTCCTCTGCAAAAACGCCTTCGCCTGCCGCCATGGTATAACCCGCCTGCTCCAGGTTCCCGCCATTCCACAGGAACCGCGCCAGCGAACCGGTTCCCGCTGCTGGCTGCCCAGCAGACACCGCAATCCCTTTCTC
>CADBTO010000344.1 GCA_902797565.1 uncultured Lachnospiraceae bacterium | reverse complement strand
GTTGTGCCATTTCCATCCATCCCCCTGCGACTTGTCAATACTTCTCATACCTCGTATATGCCGTTATCTGCATCTCTTCAAACGTATGCGAACTGTCATAAAGTTCGAGTGCCATATCCAGAAGCGGCAGAAGCATCATCGCGCCAGTCCCCTCCCCAAGTGCCATATCTCCGAGGATAAGCGGCTTCAGCTTCAGGCAGTCCAGCAGCTTCAGGCAGGCGATTTCCCGCCCCGCATGGGATGGCAGCATATAATCCCGGACACCGGGACACAGCCGCTCCGCGCAGAGCGCCGCCGTCAGGCTGATTAGCCCATCCAGCACCACAGGAAGGTGGTACAGTGCCGCACCGATATAGAATCCCGTCATCGCCCCGATATCAAATCCGCCAAAGGTCCGAAGGATCTCAAACGTATCTCCGGGATCAATGCTGTAAATATGCAATGCCTTCTGGATCACTGCGATCTTATGGATCAGCCCTTCTTCCGAAAGCCCCGCCCCCTTCCCGGTCACGCCCCAGGCCGGCACAGACAGCATCGCTGCCGACATGGCAGAACTCGAAGAGGTATTCCCGATCCCCATCTCCCCGGCAATGACCAGATCCCTGCCCTCAAGCGCAAAGGTCTCCGCCATATTCATTCCAACAGATATTGCGCGAAGTGCCTCTTTTTCAGACATCGCAGGTTCCATCAGGAAGTCATGCGTTCCGTTCCCCACCCGTTCCCGGCGCACGCCTGGCAGTTCCGCGGGCTTCCCGGGCCGGATCTTGACCCCGACGTCCACGGCGACAACATCACACCCCGCCTTTCTTGCGAGGATATTCACATTGGAATTGCCTTCCCCAATCTTCCGTGCCACCGCTTCCGTAATGGCCGGTGAAGACTGGCTGACGCCTTCCGCCACAATGCCGTTATCCGCGCAGAAGACCACTGCGGAACGGTTTTTCAGGGAAAAATCCGCGCTTCCTTTCATTCCGGCAATCCGGACGAGCACCTCTTCAAAATCTCCAAACCCGTCTATGGGTTTTGCCACCGAATCCCATTTCTTACGCGCTGCTTCCATTGCAGTTCTGGACACTTCCGGGATCCGGATCCCCCGCAGGGTGTTCTGGCTTTCCATTTCCATATTCAGTACTCCTTTTCCTAGTGCAGCATCCGCGCCTTCTTATAATACGCAAAGATCTCCTTGCCCATAATATTTTTCTTTTTTACAAAGGTGTATGGCTCCGCTTCCTCTTCTGTGGCGGCAACCCCGGTGAGCAGCGCTTCGCTCGCCCAAAACCGGGAATCCTTGGAATCGTTGCGGTTGTCCCCCATCATGAAATAACTGTCTTCCGGCACCGTGAAGGTGTACCCGTCATTCCCGTCCACCCACTCTTCCTTGAGGTAGAACTCATCCAGGGGTTCCTGCGCATCGTCAATATAAACCTTTCCGTCCTCAATCCGGACCGTCTCTCCCGGCAGGCCGATCACCCGCTTGATATAGGTATGGCTCTCATCCACAGGATATTTGAAAATAATGATATCCCCCCGCTTCGGTTCCGAAAACCAATAGGCAAAACGGGTCCCAATCAGCTTGTCCCCGGTCATAATCGTGTTTTCCATCGACCCGGATGGAATCGTGGCAATGATGATCACGTACTCCGACAGCAGGTAAACTGCAAGGAAGGTGAAAACAACCACCCGTATCCAATAAAATGCTTCTTTGAGGATGAGGATCGCAAGCGTTTCCTTTTGCTGCGCCTCATCGCTCTTCGCCGCCGCAACTGCGGCGGACTTCTCCTGTTCATTGATCATTGCGCTTGTTCCTTTCCTATTCATCATTCTTTGCGTACGTCTGTTCGCATACAGTCATACACCATTCCCAGCCCGGAGGCTGACTTTCTGCCAGCATCCATACCCTGCTCCGGACCGGAGGCTGACCTATCCATACCCTGTCTGGACCAGCGGCCAGGCTACCCCAGAATCTCCTGGATTTCATCCCAGTTTGCGGCGGCGGCGGCAGCTTTCAGTGCCTCCACCCGCTGCTTTGCCTCGCCGGGTATCCGGAAATCCCGAAGGGACTGCAAAATAAACTGGAAACTGTCAAAATCAAAGAGGCTGGCGATTTCCCGCATTGCGGAAAATGCCTCTTCCAGCTGGCCGGGCGCAATCTCCGGAAGATTCGCATCCTCCTCTGGCTCCGTTTCCGGAAGCAGGAAGGCAAGCTGCTGGCCTAAGGCATGATACTGTGCAAGCAGTGCCGGCGTATGCGCACGGATCTGCTCCCAGTCCCCGGCATCCCCGGCGGCTTCCATCCGCTTTGCAAGCTCGGAAAGCGCGTACGCGCCGACCACACGGGACGAACTCTTCAGCGCATGGACCCGGATGGTATAATTCCGCATATCCTCTTCCCGGAAGAACGTTTCTATCTCTCCTGCCAGACGCGGAATCCCTTCCGCATAGGTTTTCAGCGCCTCCAGATAGTCCCCGGCAGAACCGCAGTTCAGAATGCCCTCATCCGGATCAAGCTGTTCAATCGAAGCAAGCTCCTGCGGCAGTTCCTCCGAAGAAGCGGCCTCCCCGGCCCCGGCTTCCTCGTCCGGCATCTCCTCCTGAATGACCTTGTCCGGCGGCAGGTACTGGATCATCATGGCTTCCAGCCGCTCCGAAACAATCGGCTTGGTCAGGTAATCCGTAAACCCTGCATTGATATAAACTTCCCGCGCCCCGGAGATCGCATTTGCCGTCAGGGAAATCGTGGGCGTGTTTTTCATCCGCTCCGGAAAGCGCTCCACCAGATGACGGAATGTTTCCACACCATCCATTTCCGGCATCCGATGGTCCAGGAAAATCATATCGTATGTGTTCTTTTCTACTTTTCGGATGCACTCCATCCCGCTTTCTGCCGTGTCGATCTGGACCCGGGTGCTGCGAAGCAGCCCCTTCACAACTTTCAGGTTCATCGGCGTATCATCCACCACCAGGATCTTTGCCTCCGGCGCGCGGAAACGCTCCCTGTATACTTCCCGGGGCCGCTTCGCCAAGATCAGCGCACGTCCGAAGTCCCCAATCTCATCCCATTTCACGACACCCTGCCGCAGTGAAAAATGGAAGTTGCTGCCTTCTCCATAAGTACTTTCGACTTCCAGCCGGCTGCCCATCATATCCAAAAGGCTGCGCGTGATATTCATCCCCAGCCCGGTGCCTTCGATATTCCGGTTCCGTTTCTCATCAATCCGCTCGAACGCATTAAAAAGTTTTTCCAGATCCGCTTCCTTCATCCCGATGCCCGTATCCTGCACGGATACCAGAAGCCGGATCGCGTTATCCTCCGCCTCCACAACCTCATAGTCAAAACGCAGTGTCACCGTGCCCCGCTCTGTGTATTTCACAGCATTGGTCAGGATATTGGTAATGACCTGCTTGACCCGGATCTCGTCCCCGTGCAGCAGATGCGGGATCCGCTCATTCACATCAACGTGCAGTTCCAGCCCTTTCTCATCCACGCGCTTCCTGGTCATATTCACAAGGTCATTGATCACGGAGGACAATTCGTAATCCACCGGAAGGATATCCATCTTCCCCGCCTCGATCTTGGAAAAGTCCAGAATATCATTGACAAGGCCCAGAAGCGATGCACTCGCCGACTGGATATCCTGGGCATAGGACAGGATCTGCGGTTCCCGGCTCTCACGCAGGATCATTTCATCCATACCAACGATGGAATTGATCGGTGTCCGGATCTCATGGGACATATTGGAAAGGAACGCAGACTTTGCCTGGCTCGCCGCCT
>CADBTO010000343.1 GCA_902797565.1 uncultured Lachnospiraceae bacterium | reverse complement strand
GAAAATACCCAGTCACGCAGCTTGAAGTTTGTCGTCTTCTTCCCAGCCCCCATCTTTTCGATGATATCCGGTGCCTCTTCCTTGAGCACCGCAGATTCCATCCCGTTCCAGTCCCCGGAATTGATCATGATCCCGGACGCATCCGTATACGCCTCCTGCATATCCGGATCTTCTTTCCCATCCGGACTGATGACCTGGATAATCGGAATATCGAATTTTTTTGCAAAAGCGAAGTCCCGGTCATCATGCGCCGGCACGCACATAATTGCCCCTGTACCATAATCCGCAAGTACATAGTCCGACAGCCAGATCGGCACTTTCTTTCCATTGACCGGGTTGATCGCGTAGGAACCTGTGAAAACGCCCGTCTTTTCCTTATCCTGAAGGCGATCCACAGAGGATTTCAGCGAAGTCTTGTAGATATAATCCTCCACTACGCCCTTCTGCTCTTCCGTCGCAAGTGACGCCGCCAGATCGTGTTCCGGCGCAAGCACCATAAACGTCGCACCATGCAGCGTGTCCGGGCGCGTTGTATAAACCCGGATCTTCTCTTCCCTGCCATCAATCGCAAAGTCCACCTCCGCGCCGTGGCTCTTGCCGATCCAGTCCGTCTGCATCTTTTTGACCTTCTCCGGCCAGTCCAGCTTGTCCAGATCTGCAAGCAGGCGCTCCGCATAAGCCGTAATCTTCAGCATCCACTGCTTCAGGTTCTTCTTCGTAACATCCGCTCCGCAGCGCTCACATTTGCCGTTCACAACCTCTTCATTGGCAAGCCCGGTCTTGCAGGAAGGGCACCAGTTGATCGGCATTTCCTTCTCATAAGCCAGCCCCTTCTTGAACATCTGGACAAAAATCCACTGGGTCCATTTGAAATAGTCCGGATCGGTGGTATTCACCTCCATATCCCAGTCATAGATCGCAGAGATCTCCTGGATCTGGCGTTTGATATTTGCCACATTCTCTGCTGTGGATTTCGCCGGGTGTACGCCCATCTTAATGGCGTAGTTCTCCGCAGGCAGCCCGAAAGCATCCCAGCCCATCGGATGGATGACATAATAATTCTGCATGAGCTTGTAACGGCTCCATACATCAGAGATGACGTACCCGCGCCAATGCCCCACATGGAGGCCGTTCCCGGAAGGATACGGGAACATATCCAGGCAGTAGTACTTCTCCTTCTCCCCATCGTTCGGGTTAATGGGATGCTCCTCCCAGACCTTCTTCCACTTCTTTTCAATCGCTGTATGGTTATACGTATTCACTTTCACTTTTCCCACGCTTTCCTTTCCAACTTCACGCGTACCCGGCAGGTACACAGGCATCCCGCACCGGAACAATGATCCGGAGGTCGGGACATACCAATCCATAATGAGATATATTAGCAATATGATGAAAAAAAGTCAAGTACGGGATTCAAGCGAAAAAAAGATTCCACCTTGACAGGGCGTCGAATTAGGAATAGAATCAAAGCTTGAAATCCTGAAATCATCGGATTTCAGAAATTCCAGAATAGAATAAGAGAGGATTAAGAAAGGAACACATTATGAAGAACACATTTCTGCGCGGCCTGGCTCTGCTGACGAGCCTGTGTTTCGCTGCCGGCTCCCTCCCGGGATTCCCCGGCGTCCTGCAGCCTGCCGCAGCGACCCAGACTGCAGAGATCAACACCAGCGACGAAGTCACCACCTGGTGGATCGACTCCTATTATATCAAAAGCCTGAAGAAAAAAGACGGGAAGCTGAACATCAAAGCCGACCGGATCTTCTACAAGGAATACGACAAAACGGAAGAAAAGACTCTTTCGAAAAAATATATTAAAAAGGTCAAATTCACCATCTATTCTATGGGGAAATACAAAGAAAAGACCACCTACAAGAAACTCAAAAACCGCGTCGCCAAAGACCGCCGCGCCATGTTAAAATTCGGCTCGGAAGGCGGCACCGTGCAGTTTCTGGTGAAAAATGAAAAGATCATCGAGGTCCGCTACCTTGAGTAGTCCGGAAGAAAACGGGGGATGGCATTGCCATCCCCTTTTCTTTATTGCAGAGCCGCCGACAGGAACATGCCGGCAAAGCCCCCTTTCCGTCTTAGTCCTCTTCGCCTTCCTTCACGATCGCAGCCCTCCGCTCGATCTCCGCTTCCTGGATTTCGTGCGGTGTCTGCTGGTACTTGAGGAACTCATAGGAGAAGTCCCCGCTGCCCCCGGTCATCGACCGAAGCTGCGTCCCATAGCCATAAAGCTCCGCATACGGGATCTCCGCCACAACCTCCTGCCGGCCATCTTCCCCGATGTTCATGCCATTGACGCGCGCACGCCGCTTGTTCAGATCGCCCATGACATCCCCGGTCTTCGCATCCGGCACATACACCTTCAGCAGCGCGATCGGCTCAAGCAGGACCGGCTTCGCTTCCATCATCCCTTTCTTCAGGCACATCGAAGCTGCTTTCTTGAACGCGTTCTCCGAAGAATCGACCGGATGATAACTTCCGTCGTACAGGTTTGCCTTGAGGCCCACCACCGGATATGCCGCCAGCGGCCCTGCCGACACGGCCTCCATGACACCCTTTTCCACCGCCGGGAAGTAATTCTTCGGCACCGCCCCGCCGACCACGGTCTGCGAGAACTCATAGCCCTCATCCAGATTCCCGGACGGTTCAAACGTCATCTTCACATGCCCGTACTGCCCATGCCCGCCGGTCTGTTTCTTGTACTTGTATTCCACGTCGCTCTTGCCAAGGATCGTTTCCTTGTACGCAATCCTGGGCTTTCCAAGGTTGATCTCCACCTTGTATTTCTCCTGAAGCTGGTCTTTGATGATCTCCAGCTGCTGTTCAGATACACCGTAAAGCAGGGTCTGGTGGTTCTCACTGTCGTTTTTGACCTGGACAGTCAGATCTTCCTGCATGATCTTGCTGATCGCGGTCGAAGCCTTGTCCACATCAGACTTGTTCGGCACTGTATAACGCAGATAGGTATACGGCGTCGGCAGGGTCGCACGCAGATATGCCACCGGATGCGCCTTTGTGGACAGGGAATCCGTCGTCTGGGTCTTCTGGAGTTTCGAGAGCGCCCCGATATCCCCGGCATGCAGCTCAGAAACCTCTTCAGCCTTCGAGCCGCAAAGCACATAAAGCTTGCCCACGCGTTCCTCTGCGTCCCGATGATAATTGAAAAGCGTGTCGTCTGACTTGATGACCCCGGAATTGACCTTAATCAATGAATACTTGCCGACAAACGGATCCACAATCGTCTTGAACACATAGGCGCTCTTCGGTTTCGAAAAGTCGAAGTTTGCTGCAAAGACGTCGTTTGACTTCGCATTGATCCCGGTACACTCCCGTTTCTCCGGGCTGGGCAGATATTTCGCGACATCCACCATCAGGGTGTACATCCCCCGGCACAATGTATTAGAACCCATCAGCACTGGTACAATCCCGCCCTCGGAAATATTTGCACGCATTGCCTGACGGATCTCATCATCAGAAAATTCCTCGCCGCCAAAATAACGATCCATAAATTCTTCGCTGGTTTCTGCCACAGACTCCATCAGGATCTCCCGATAGCTTTCCAGGTTCTCCCGTGAATAATCCGGAATATCGCATTTTTCGACAGTACCATCATCTTTCCAGCGCTTTGCCCGCTGCTGGATGACATTGACATAACCCACAAACTGCCCGTTCTCCCGGATCGGAAGATGGAACGGCGCAATCTTCTTGCCATAGAGCTTCTGAAGCTCTTCCACCACCTCGCGGTAGCTTGCATCATCAATATCCATATCGGTCACAAAGAACATCCTGGGCAGATGGTACTTCTCGCACTCATCCCATGCGCGCTTTGTGCCGCTCTCCACGCCGTTTTTCCCGGAAACCACGATAATGGCAGAGTCTGCCGCAGAAAGCGCCTCTGCGACCTCTCCGGTGAAATCCAGAGATCCCGGTGTATCCAGGAAGTTCAGCTTGTCTCCTTCCCACTCCACAGGGATCAGGGATGTGCGGATCGACATCTTCCGCTTCTTTTCCTGACTCTCATAATCGCTGATCGTGTTCCCGTCTGCCGTATTACCCGGACGCTTCGTCATCCCGGCAAGGTACGCCATCGCTTCGACCAGCGATGTCTTCCCGCTCCCGGCATGTCCCAGGACCACCACGTTACGAATTTTGTCAGTCGTATAAACCTTCATTACGAAACCCCCTAACCTGTTTCTCATTCTCATTCGGATAACAGACTGGCTCACCAGCCTTCTAGCAAGTTTACCAAATCAGAATCAATTTTACAACATATTTTTTATCAATTTTTTTTTGAAATTTTTCCCGGAAATCTTTATACTAAAACAACATCGATAATAGACAAACCAGTTAACCAGGGCAAGGGGCTGCTGTGCGTCCATCGCAGGCAGTTCCCGAAAATGAGGATTGCACTATGATTTTAGTACTGAAACCACAAACCCCGGCAGAGGAGATTGAAAAACTCTCCAAACGGATCGAGTCCAAAGGACTTTCTACCAACATCTCCCGGGGCGCGGAAACGACGGTCGTTGGCATTATTGGCGACAAAACCGTCCTGGACATTGACCAGCTGAAAGCAAACCCGGTCGTAGAAAAAGTGATTCCGGTCACAGAATCCTACAAGCTGGCAAACCGAAAATTCCATCCGAAAGACTCCGGCTTTTCTGTTGGAAACAGCTGGATCGGGCCCGGCAGCTTCACCATTATGGCCGGCCCCTGCGCGATCGAATCGCACGACCAGCTTTTCACCATAGCAGAATCTGTCAAAAAAGCCGGTGCCACACTGCTCCGGGGCGGCGCATACAAGCCCCGTACCTCCCCGTACTCCTTCCAGGGCCTCGAAGAAGAAGGGCTGATCATTATGAAAGAAGCGGGCGCAGCGTTTGACATCCCGACCATCTGCGAAGTCACCAGCCGCCATGCCCTGGAAGCTGCCGTAAAGTACGTGGATATGCTGCAGATCGGCGCCCGAAATATGCAGAATTTCGAATTATTAAAGGAAGTCGGAAAATGCGGCCTGCCCGTTATGCTCAAACGCGGCCTGGCGGCGACGATCGACGAATGGCTCAATGCCGCGGAATACATCTGTGCAAACGGCAACGAAAAAGTTTGCCTCTGCGAACGCGGCATCCGGACCTATGAAACAGCGACCCGCAACACCCTGGACATCTCCGCTGTCCTGGTACTCAAGGAAAAGACCCATCTTCCGGTCATCGTGGATCCTTCCCATGCGACTGGCGTCCGTTCCTTCATCAAGCCTCTGACCAAAGCAGCCGCTGCCATCGATGCGGACGGCGTGATGATCGAGGTCCACAACAACCCGGAAGCAGCACTCTCCGATGGACCGCAGTCACTGACCCTGCCCCAGTTTGAGGAATGTGTCCAGGAAGTCGGTCCTTATCTGGAGCTTGTAAACAGGAAAATATGATGACTTTTCGTACAATCAGGATCTGAACAGGAAAATTATGATGACTTTTCGCACAATCAGGATCTAAACAGGAGAATATGATGACATTTCACACAAACAGGATCTCTATGGTGGGACTTGGCCTGATCGGCGGCTCGATTGCCAGGGCAATCAAGCACTTCCACCCGGAAGTACAGATACTTGGGACAGCAGGACACGAAGAAACGATCCTGGAAGCTTATGAGGCCGGGGTCATCGAGAACCAGTCCTTCCTCTCCCCTCAGGAACTTGCAGCGGCAGACATCCTCTTCCTCTGCGGGCCGGTCGGGATAAATACGGATTATCTCCGGAAATTACACCCGTATATCCAAAAAGATACGCTGCTGACCGATGTCGGCAGCGTCAAAGGCGATATCCACGCCGTCATACGGGATCTGGGACTGGATGGCCAGTTCATCGGCGGCCACCCGATGACCGGATCAGAAAAAATCGGCTTTGCAAACTCCAATATTTCCTATCTGGAAAATGCTTATTATATCCTGACTGCAGAAACCCCACAGGCACGGGAGCTCCTGCCGGATTTTGCCGCGTTCATCTCTTCTTTGGGCGCAATCACACTGACGATGGAACCGGAGAAGCACGACCTGGCGACTGCCGCCATCTCCCATGTCCCCCATATCATTTCCGCATCGCTCGTAAACCTGGTCTGCGACCAGGACTCCGAGGATGAGGTGATGAAGACGATCGCAGCCGGCGGTTTTCGGGACATCACACGCATCTCTTCCTCCTCGCCGCAAATGTGGCAGCATATCTGCCTGTCCAACCGCGAGGCCATCCTGCAGCTTCTGGATACCTATCAGGAAGAGCTGGCGCGTTTCCGCGCCGGTGTGGAGGCGGCAGATGCAGACGAACTGCTCGGCCTCTTTGGCAAAGCAAAGAACTTCCGCGATTCCCTGCCCCTGCGCAAAAAGGGCGGCGTCCTGCCTGCGGCATTCGAGTTTTATGTAAACCTTGCCGATGAAGCCGGACAAATCGCGACCATTGCATCGATTCTGGCAGCCAATGCGCTGTCCATCAAAAATATCGGCATCCTGCACAACCGCGAATTCGAGCAGGGCGTCCTGCAAGTCGAAATGTATGACGAACCTTCGATGGAAGAGGCAATCCGCCTTCTGAAAAAGCGGCAGTATGATGTGATACAGAAATAAGAAAGCCCGCCCCCGGCTACAGCCGGGGGCGGTTTTTTTAGAAATACGCATCAATCCCATCCGCAATTATCAAGAACTCCTGTGTGCACTTTCCAATCCGGTTTTTAAAAATACGCATCGATCCCATCCGCGATGCCTTGCACCATCTTCTCCTGGTAGCCAACATCCTCCATGTTGGTGTCATCGGACGGATTCGTCATATAGCCCATCTCGATAATCATCACGGGAATCGTACTCCAGTTGATGCCGGACATATTGTCACTCCCCTGCACCCCCTGGTTTGCCATACCTGTCGCACTGCAATAGCTATCCAGGATACACTTCCCAAGTTTCTGGCTGGCCGATGCAAGATTTGCCACATAAGGATTATTCGAGGACGGCACCAACGCGCAGGCCCCGTGGGCACTGCTGCTCTCTGCCCCATTCGCATGGAGCCGGACAGAAATCTCTCCACCCACCGAAGTCGCATAGGCAGCACGCTCTTTGTTGCTGATATCCACATCGTGGCTCTCCCGCGTCATATACACCGTATAGCCCCGCCCTTCCAATTCGCTCTTCAGTTTTTTCCCGATGTCCAGCACGAGTTCATACTCATAAACCCCGGTCGTCGTCCCCCTGGTACCACCTGTCACCTTGTACTTCGTTTCAGATGCACCAGGTCCGATAGGCTCCTGCGCTGTATTCGCATGGGACTGATGGCCGGGATCAATCACCACGATATGCCCGCCGGATGATGATGCCTTCCTGTCTTTTTTCTTCTCCTTCGACTGGTTTCCAGCATCCGCATCGTCTGCATCATCCGATTTTTCGGACTTCTTCTCATTCTCCAGGTTCGACTGTTCCGCCTCCGCAGCACGCTGGATCGCCGTCCGCGCCTCTTTCTCTGCCGTCTTGAGGTCCTCCTGGGTATCTGCCAGCTTGCTTTGCGCCTTCTGCACATCCAGTTCCAGCTCATCCACCTTGGACTGCGCTTTCTGCTTTTCCCGCATTGCCAGGCTATAGCGGCTCTCCGCAGACTTCCTTTCACGCACCTCGCCAAGCAGCAGCGCCACCATCACAACATTGGTCAAAAGAAGCACCATGCAAATCGCTATGAGCGCAAGCAGAATCGTTTTGCTCTTCTTTGTATTTTTCATGATCCCTCCCGACATCAATGGCTCTGCAGGAACGCGATATTCGCGCGCTCCACAGCATTAAGCGGCACATCGTTCATCGAACTGATATACGGGCTGTACCATGAGTATGAAGAATAATAATTATACAGGGAATTCCCTCTCGCCGTATTGCTGAAATAATACCCATTACGCGCATAAATCTCATTGACCGCCATCTGCTTGTCATTGCTCGAAAGCCCGGCAATATCATTGCTGTCAATATAAGAATCGGAAGACCAGGTAAAAATCTGCCCGTTCGTCGTACCCGTGTCCACATGCGCTCTTCCGGAACTCCCCGATGAACTGCGTCCAGCAGACGTTCCGGAACTCCCACCGCCAGAATTACTGGAACTATTCGAAGAATTCGTGTTTGTCGATTTCTGATTGGACTTTACTGTCACAGTACAGGATGCATCCCGTCCATTCGGAGCCGTACAGGTAATATTTGCCGTCCCCGCTTTCTTTCCGGTCACAAGCCCGTCACTATTGACAATTGCAACCGATTCATCCGAAGAATCCCAGTCCAGATCCTCGTCATCCGCTTCCTCCGGATATACCTTCACCTTCAGCTGCACCGTCTTCCCTGCTTTGATCGATGCCGTGGACTTGTTCAGCCGTACCTTCTCCACCTCAACTTCTTCGATGGTAATCTCACAATCCGCAGTTTTTCCATCCCGTGAAATTGCGGAAATCGTCACCGTACCGCTCTTCTTTGCCTTCACCCTACCGGAATCAGACACCTCTGCCACCGAATCATTGCTGGAATTCCAGGAAATCCTGCTCGTATCAATATCAGAAATGATATTCAGATTCAGCTTGTCCCCTACACTCATCGTTGCTTCCGTCTTATTCAGCACGACGTCCCCGCCACCCGAAATACTTTGAAGCAGGCCGCATCCCGACAGTGAAACCGCCAGAAAACAACCTGAAAATAATCCGCAAAGCCGCGCTCTGCCTTTTTTTGAGATCATAAAATACTCCTTTCTCTTATTCGTACTGCCTTAATATTACATTAAGTCAGTAATCCATCCCCTTATTTTCATTCCGGTTTCTTCACTTTCCCTAGCAGAATCAACCGTTTCACCCATTATAAACCACCTCTGCGAAAAAAAAAATAAAAATTTCAAATTTTTTCAAAAAAACACTTGCATTTTGAAAAAAAAGAACTATAATTACAGATGTGCTCCGATAGCTCAGTTGGTAGAGCGACGCACTCGTAATGCGTAGGTCGTCCGTTCAAGTCGGATTCGGAGCTTTTCCTTTTTGGTAAGTATACCCCCCAGTTACTTCGCCGCCATTCCTCGTTTCAGGATTTCAATTCCATTGGAGTCAGGAGGGGAGTGGATGATTATGAAGAAAGCAGCATGCAAGAAAGAAGCATACAATACATTTCGGGATGCTCTGATTTCAGAGCTTCGTGGCAGATTTCCTGCCAATGATCTCATTACAGTACATCATAAACAGTTGGTTGCAAATAATGGAAAGACGATAGACTGTCTTGTGATACAGAACCGGGAAGCCGGGATTTCACCTTCTTTCCATCTGAGCCACTTTTACAGCCATTATGCAGAAGCAGGACGTGTCTTGGACGCAGCCGACGAGATCATGTCCCTTTATGAATCCGTAGAAGAGAAATACGCGATTGATTTTTCCTTTCTATCGGACTATGATTGGGCTTCGCACCGCATCACATGCCGCCTGGTAAATTATGCCAGGAACGCCCGGCAGCTGCACGATCTGCCTTGCATCCGTTATCTGGATCTGGCCGTCGTATTCCGGGTGCTTATGGAAGAAAACGATGCCTACTGTTCCAGCTTCCTGGTCGAAAACAGCCATATCGCCCGATGGGAGTCCACACCGCAGAAATGTTTTTCCGATGCCATAAGTAATACACCTGCACTACTGCCCTATATCTTTATACCTCTTGGACATGTAGCAGATCTATCCGGCCCGGAAGAATATACGATTGACACTCTGCCAGAATCCGATGATCCGGATTCCCCTGCAGATGGAATTTTTATTCTGACCAACAACAAAAAACACCACGGTGCGGGTACCATCCTGTACGAAAACCTGCTGCGGCAATTTACAGAAAAACGACAGATGGAACGGTGCTACATCATTCCAAGTTCCATCCATGAAGTGATCCTGATTCCGGAGCATTATCCGCTGCCGCAGGAAAGCCTCCGGCACATGGTTCGGGAGGGCACCGGCCAGCTTCCTTGTAAAGAAGACTTCCTGTCACAAAACCTGTACCAGTATGACCGCGCCAAAAACGCGATATCCGTAATTTAGATTGGGTTTATGAACAAACAGAATTACCAGCTCCTGATGGAGCAGACCATCCAGGCACTCACGCGCCTGAAAAAAAAAGAAAACACGAAAAACACAGAAAAAAACGATCAAACGTGCGCTGAAGCGGACAGCAGGCCGCCTCGCCTGTTGCTGCACAGTTGCTGCGCCCCTTGCAGCACCTATTGCATCGAGGCTTTATCAGAGTTTTTCGAAATTACTGTATTTTACTATAATCCGAATATATACCCGGAAGAGGAATACCGAAAACGGGCTGCAGAACAGAAACATTTTATCGAAATCTTCCCGACCAGGCATCCTGTTCACTTCCTCGAAGGCGATTATGAAACCGGGCGTTTTTATGCCCAATCCAAAGGACTGGAAGACGAACCGGAACGGGGACGCCGCTGCAGGGCCTGCTTCGAGCTCCGGCTCTCCGAAGCCGCAAAAGCCGCAGCGCGCATCGGTGCAGACTTTTTCACCACCACCCTGACGATCTCTCCACTGAAGGATGCCGCGCTGCTCAATACCATCGGGAAGGAAGCCGGAGAGTCCTGCGGTGTCCCCTTCCTGCCATCAGACTTCAAAAAGAAAAATGGCTACCTGCGCTCCTGCGAAATTTCCAGGGAATACGGTATGTACCGTCAGGATTACTGCGGCTGCATCTTCTCTGCCAAAGAACGGGAGCGCCGGAAACAATCGAATGGCCCGGCATAATTTTCAACCAGACTCCGGGTGTGCGCGGCATATGTGCACAAAGGAGTCTTCAAAAATCCAGACTCCGGGCGTGCGCGGCCCGCACGGCAATCGTACGCAAAGGAGTTTGTTAATGAAGAAAGGAGCAACCACTATGGCACAGCTTTGGGGCGGCCGCTTTACAAAAGAAACCGACCAGAAGGTTTTCGCATTCAACGCATCCATCCTCTTTGACCAGCGTCTCTTCTATGAAGATGTCGCAGGCTCTATGGCACACACAAAGATGCTCGAAAAGCAGGGCATCCTGTCCAAAGAAGACGCCTCTGCAATTTTAGACGGACTTTCTTCGATCCGAAAAGACGTCGAAGAAGGGACGCTGGAAATCAGCAGCAGCTATGAAGACATCCATAGCTTCGTAGAAGCTGTCCTGACACAGCGCGTCGGCGACGCCGGCAAGAAACTCCACACCGGCAGGAGCCGGAACGACCAGGTTGCACTGGATATGCGGCTCTATACGCGGAAGAAAGTGAAAGAAACGGATGCTGCTTTGAAACAGCTCCTGTCCGTCCTCTGCCATCTGATGGATGAACACAGGCAGACCTACATGCCTGGCTTCACACACCTGCAGAAAGCACAGCCTGTGACCCTGGGCTTTTATCTGGGGGCTTATTTTGAGATGTTCCGCCGCGACCGGGGCAGGCTCTCAGACATCTTCGAACGCATGAACTACTGCCCGCTGGGCAGCGGTGCACTCGCCGGAACCACCTATCCCCTGGATCGGGATTTCACGGCAAAAGAACTGGGGTTCTATGCACCAATGGAAAATGCCATGGACGGCGTTTCGGATCGGGATTACCTGCTGGAATACCTGTCCGCCCTGTCCATCCTGATGATGCACCTGTCCCGTTTCTCGGAAGAGGTCATCCTTTGGAACTCCAACGAATACCGCTTTGTTGAGATTGACGATGCATACAGCACAGGCAGCTCCATCATGCCCCAGAAGAAAAATCCGGATATCGCGGAGCTCGTCCGCGGTAAGACCGGCCGGGTCTATGGCGCCCTCATCTCCCTGCTGACGACGATGAAAGGGCTTCCCCTTGCATACAACAAAGATATGCAGGAAGACAAAGAACTTGCTTTCGACGCAATGGACACCGCACTTGCCTGCATTGAACTGTTTTCTGATATGCTGGAAACCACCACATTCCGGAAAGATGTGATGAAGGCATCCGCCACCGGTGGCTTTACGAACGCCACAGACCTTGCAGACTACCTGGTCGGCAAAGGCATCCCCTTCCGCGATGCCCACGGTATCGTCGGCCGCGTCGTCGTATCCTGCGATGAGAAGGATTGTGCCATTGATGACCTCACACTTGAGGAACTGAAGGCATTCTCCCCCGTCATCGAGGCAGACGTCTACGACGCCATCTCCCTCGAAACCTGCGTCAACAAACGCAACACCTATGGCGGCCCCGGCGCGGCGGCACTGGAAACAGAAATCGCCGGTGCAAAAAAATATCTGGAAAGCTGACACGGACAATGCAATGAACCAAAGAAAACTGCCGATCGGCATTCAGGGATTTGAAAAAATCCGGGATGACCATTTCCTGTATGTGGATAAAACAGAATATGTCTACCAGCTGGCACACAACAATATCCCTTACTTCCTGAGCCGACCCCGTAGATTTGGAAAGAGCCTCCTTTTATCCACCTTGAAAGCTTATTGGGAAGGGAAACGCAAGCTGTTCCAGGGGCTTGCAATCGAAACACTGGAAGACGGGCAGCCGGATGCATGGCAGCCCCATCCAGTCTTTTACTTCGACTTCAATGGAAATAATTATCTGGAAACACCGATCGAAACGGTTCTGGAGGAGATGCTGGAAGACTGGGAAGCGCTATACGGCAACGAGTATCATACTCGTACTTTGGGAGACCGTTTCCAAAAGGTTTTAGAATTGGCAGCCAGTCAAACAGACCGAAGATGCGTGGTTCTGATTGACGAATACGACAAACCACTGCTGGACACGATCGACCAGCCAGCACGGCAGACACATATCAAAGATGTGTTCAAAGGTTTTTTCAGCAGGCTGAAGAACGCTGATGAGTCCATCCAGTTTCTCTTCATCACTGGTGTGTCAAAATTCCACAAGGTCAGTATTTTCAGCGACCTGAACCAGCTCAAGGATATTTCTCTATCCAAACAATATGCTGCCCTCTGTGGAATCACAGACTCAGAACTCACGGATTATTTTGACCAGGAACTGATGGATCTTGCCTGGGAACTGGATTTGACGCAGGATGCGTGTATCTCTGCATTAAAACGCAGGTACGATGGCTACCGTTTCCATCCAGATGCATGCTCTGTGTATAATCCATACAGCCTTTTGAATGCGCTTTCTGACCGTGAATTCGCTTCCTACTGGTTTGAAACAGGAACTCCCACATTCCTCGTGAAAAAACTGGCCCATACCGGCTTCGATGTCCGAAAACTTACAGACCACACCCTCTATGCCAGTGATGGAATGCTGAAAGACTATACCGGCGAGGGAACCGATCCCATCCCTCTCCTGTACCAGACAGGATATCTTACGATTACAGATTTTGACAAGATCGGCCGGGAATATACCTTATCTTTTCCAAACGAAGAGGTAAAGTATGGATTTCTGGAAAACCTGATGCCGGAATATGTATCAAACTGTGGTGCCGGCTCCGGAAACGATATCTTCACACTGCGCCGATATGTCGAACAGGGAAATCTGGACGCCATCCGGGACGACCTCTCCTCGCTGTTCGCAAACATCACATATACACTGCAGGCAGACCCCTTCGAGCACTATTTCCAGGCTGTGATCTACCTTGTCTTTACACTGCTCGGCCAGTTTGCCAGTTGCGAAGTACACACATACTCCGGACGCATTGACTGCAAAGTCGAAACCCGGAATTATATCTACCTGTTTGAATTCAAACGGGATGACACTGCCAGAGCAGCATTAGAGCAAATCAATTCGAAAGATTATACACTGCCATTCGCGGCAGATCAGCGAACGCTATACAAGATCGGTGTGGCATTCGATTCGAAGTCCCGAAAACTGGTCGGGTGGGAAGCGGAAGAAAGAACCAGATAGGACAGCAGCCTAGCAAACCAGCTGCTGCGCTCCCATCGAAATCGCGCAGACAAAATGGGGACGGTTTCACCCGTCCCCAACCATCGCATGCTATCCCCAAACGATCCGGCGCAGTACTGCTTCATCCATCGGAAAACTGATACTCGCAAGCTTCACCGGATTACTGAATACCGTATCGAACGTGCGTTCCAGGCTCTCCTTCGCCACAGAAACTTCTCCAAAGATCTCCGTGAAAAATCCCGCAAACGCATCCATGCTTTCAAAACCCGTCAGGCGCAAAATCCGCTGCCGGTCTTCCTCCGGCGCTTCCTGCACAAATCGAGGCAGGAAGTACGCTGCCGCCTTTCCATGGGGAATGCCATCCTCATAAGTCAGGATATAACTCAGCGCATGCGGAATCGCCGTCCCTGCCTGCGCAATCGCAATCCCCGCATAGGTAGATGCCCGCATCAGAAGCTGTGCTGATTCCGGAGAAAGCGCTTCCTCCCCGCGCAGCACCGGCTTCAGCCTGCCCCAGACCGCAAGCCCTTCATTTGTCACCATCTTGCTGTAGTCATCCGTCGCGGTCGTCAGATCACTCTCGATCATATGAGCCAATGCGTCAAACGATGTGTTCCGGATCATATCCAGCGGCACATTCCCATCCTTCCCGAAAAGATACTTCCCGTCTACAAGCGCCAGATCCGGGAAAATCCGGTGCGGCAGAGACGCCTTCGTGCGCTTCTTATGGTCGGTCAGCACCGAAACCCCGGTGACCTCGGAACCCGTACCGCAGGTGGTCGGAATTGCAGCAACCGGAAGCGCCGTTGTCTCCGCCTCCCTGTCATACAGATAGCTGGCATCCGCATCAGCATGCCGGATCATCAGCGCAATCGCCTTTGCCGCATCCAATGGGGAACCGCCCCCGATTCCGATCACAAAATCCACCCCTTCTGCCACGCCAAAATCCCTTGCTTTCATGATCGTCTCAATCGAAGGATTCTCTTCCACCTCATCAAACACGCAGTACTCCGTGCCATGCTCCGACAATGCTGCCGCCACATCTTCCAACGAACCATTCGCCTTCGCAGAATGCCTCCCCGTGACAACAAGCGCCCGTTTCCCAAAAGAAGCCAGCTGCGCCGCATGTGCCGCCACGCACCCGCCATACTCATCAAATACCCTTGTTGGCATATAGAACTTCATGATTTAAGAACTCCTTTGTGTGCTTAAACAATATCGTTACTAATGTGTCATGCATCAGACACGCTGATGCATGACACATCCCCTGTGACTGCGTGAGGATACGTCGCTCCAGCAACTGCACTCACGAAAAAACAATCACCGCCATAACTTCCACCACCTCATCCGTCCGGTTCGCGATCCCGTGCCCTGCACCGTCCGGACAGATCGTGACATCTCCGGCAGAGACTTCTACAATCTTTCCTTGATCATTGTACTCCGCTGTACCCTTCATAATATAGAAGAGTTCGCTCTCTCCCTCATGGACGTGGAACCCGATGCTGCATCCCGGATTCAGCGTAATACGGGAAAACAACCGTCCCTTCCCGTTCAGCTCCTTCCCATCGGTGATGCAGTTTGTAATGACCACCGTGCCATCCCCACCCCGCATATGCTCCTTGTTTTCCACCCTGCATTCATCTGCCCTGCGAATCATTGCACATCCCTCCTGATTCTAAACCGCTTCCCGGCCCACGCTCCTGCATAGAAAAGCAATCGAAAAAAAGCCTGCACCAGCCCTCATAGTACCTTCACGTTCCTGCCGGATCCCAATTCGAAATGATACGCCACAATTCCGCAATCAACCTGTGCATATGGCCCAAATCCCT
>CADBTO010000342.1 GCA_902797565.1 uncultured Lachnospiraceae bacterium | reverse complement strand
GCCAGTTCTATATGCAGCGTTATGCCGGGTTTTCCAGGCAATTCCAGCTGCAGATGGGCGGCGGCTATGTCCTGGGGAACCAGTATCTGGCATGCCAGATTCCGATTCTCCTGTTCCTTCTTTGGAATCTGGGCTGGATGGTTTCTTATCGCCATATATTTGGATGGGGGCATACGCTGGTGTGTTCCCTGTTTCTGGTGATTCCGACTGCCTGTTCAATCATGTGGTGCCTGTTCGGCATTCCGAACTTTACATCGCCCATGGTATCTGTGGAGTTGTTTCTGGTTTATGTCCAAACAAGCGTGCATATGCGGCGTGACCTTACAGTGAAAAAGGAGCAGATCGCGAGCGCGGAGCTTGGGCTTCTGATCAGCCAGGTGCAGCCGCACTTCCTGTATAATATGTTCAATACCCTGTACTATCTTTGCGAAAAAGACCCGGACGCGGCGCAGGAGGCGATCGGGGAATTTTCAGATTATATGCGGGCAAATCTGGATGCCTTGACGCAGATAGAGCCGGTGCCTTTTTCGGAAGAGCTGAAAACAATCAAAAATTATGTCTATCTGGAATCCCTGCGATTTGAAGAAAAACTGGAACTGGAGTTCGAGATTGAGACGATGGATTTTTGCGTTCCGATCCTCTCGGTCCGTCCGCTTGTGGAAAATGCCATCAAGCATGGCGTTGGGAAAGTGGAGGGGACGCTGCATGTACGGATTGCGGCGCGTGAGCAGGATGGATATTATGAGATTGAAGTTTCGGATAATGGCCCTGGTTATGATCCATCCGTGGTGCCGCAGGACGGGAGGTCCCATGTGGGGCTTTTGAACCTGCGCAGGCGGCTCCAGCTTATCTGCGGCGGGACGCTTTCCATTTCCGGAAAGACCGGCGGGACGACGGCTTTAATCCGGATCCAGAAAGAAAGAGGGAGCAGAAGCGGCAATGGAAGTTGAAATTTTGACAGAAAAAAATATCGGGATGTACCTGCCTTGTATCGCGGAAGGGGAGCGGGGCGGGATCCTGCAGCGGCCGAATCTGGCTTTTGGCTGCAAAGAGGAAGGGCAGGGGGCGCATCCCTGCGGAGTCCTGCTGCTTTCTCCGGCTCCTGCGCTTTAGGGGGAGAGGGAGAAGAACCTTTTTCTGGACTATGTGTATGTCCTGCCGCGATACCGGAGGAAAGGGGTGTTCCGTGCCATGCTGCAGGAGGCAAAGCAGCTGGCAGGGAGCCTTCGGCTGCGGGGGATCGTGTTCCCGGTGCCGGGCAGGGAGCTTCAGGAGATGGAAGGCAGCCTGTCCCGTCTGGGGTTTGTCAGGATTTCCGATGGGAACATCGTATACCGGATTGCGCGGGAGCAGCTGTCCCGTTCTTCCCTGCTTCTGCTGAATACGAAAAACCGGGATCGGCTTGTCTGCTCGCTTTCAGAACTTACAATCGAGGAAAGTACGGCGTTTTTCCAGGAGTTTGGAAAGCGCTTTCCCAGATCTTTTGATCCCAGGCTGCTGGATGGCGCACTGCAAAAGGAACATAGTTTTGTGCTGCGCCAGAATGGCCGGATCGACGGTTTTCTGCTTTCTACGGCGGTGCCCGGAAATATTCTGTATCTTGCATCCTTTTATTTCCTGGAAACCAAACGTTATTTTGCACCGGTACTTTTGAAGCACTGGCTGCAGTCGCTGCTGCCGGAAAGCCAGGTATCTTCGCAGGAATCTTTGGATACTCCGGATACGGTACTGTTTTCGGCTGCATCGATGCCGGCTGAGAAACTGGCAAGGCATCTGCTGAAGGACTGCGGCAGCAGTGTTGAGCGGGAAGTCATACAGAATTATTATTTAAGGGCGTAGGCAATGCCGGGCAAAAGTCCGGAATTTGAGGAAAGAGGAGAGATCGATGGAAGCACAGGAGCTGGAATTTACACAAGAAGATTTTTATATGGCAGCGGTGCAGCCCCGGCTGTACCGGCTGCTGGATATTCTGGGGGAGCATTTGGAACTGGAACCTTCGCTGGTTCTGGGGGCAAACGGGCTTCCGAAGATTCAGGGAAACTATGAGGGGCAGGAGATTTCGTTCATGTATTTACCGGTCGGGGATATCGTGACGGATCGTTTTATCCTTGTGGTTTCGGCTCCTGTGGCAAGGCTGCAGGAGGGGACGGGGATGATGCTCGCATGCGAGAGCTTCAACCTTGGCAGTACGTTTGGCTTTGCGGTTTATGATCCGGTGGCGCGCGGCGTGGT
>CADBTO010000341.1 GCA_902797565.1 uncultured Lachnospiraceae bacterium | reverse complement strand
GCCAACGCTTCAGGATATGCAGGATGCGATGAGAGGGAAGAGTGCAGAGCGTTATACAGAAACTGGGTCGGCGTATTATTCAGGTGTGGTGACGGTGGGATGAAGCAATTTATGAACAAAACATTACTGGACGAAAAGGAGCAGCAGCCATGTCACCAGACCATCCATATGACGTCACAGGAACATTAAAAACCATCTTCGGCTACGATTCCTTCCGCCCGGGCCAGCGGGAGGTGGTGGATGCCATTCTCTCCGGGCGGGACGCGCTGGCGGTTATGCCAACGGGCGCGGGGAAGTCCATCTGCTATCAGCTTCCGGCGATGCTGCTGCCGGGAATCACGCTCGTGGTCTCTCCGCTGATCTCACTGATGCAGGACCAGGTAAAGGCATTGAATGACGCGGGCATCCATGCCGCATATATCAATTCATCCCTGACTGAAGGCCAGATCGCAAAAGCGCTGCGCCTTGCCACGGATGGCGCGTACAAGATCATCTATGTGGCACCGGAACGGCTGGAAACAAATGGTTTCCTGGCGTTCGCGCAGCGGGCGGAACTCCCCGTTTCGATGGTAACGGTGGACGAGGCGCACTGTGTCTCGCAGTGGGGGAACGATTTTCGACCATCCTACCGTAATATTGCAGCATTCATCGAGAAACTGCCCGTCCGTCCGGTCCTGGCGGCATTTACGGCAACGGCAACGCCGGAGGTGAAGGAAGACATTTCGTGCATGCTGGAACTGAAGCACCCGCAGATCGTGGCAACGGGCTTCGATCGTGCCAATCTGTACTACAGTGTGGAACACATCCGGGGCGCGTCGAAAAAGGACGCGTTCATCTTTGATTATGTGGAACGACATAGCAGCGAAAGCGGCATCATCTACTGCGCAACGCGCAAAAACGTGGACGCATTGTATGAGGCACTGTTCCGGCGCGGCGTGCCGGTCACGCGTTATCACGCAGGGCTTGATAACGGGGAGCGGAAACGGAACCAGGAAGACTTCCTGTATGACCGCACGCCCGTTGTGGTGGCAACAAACGCATTCGGGATGGGGATAGACAAATCCAATGTCCGCTATGTCATCCATTATAATATGCCGCAGAGCATGGAGAATTATTACCAGGAAGCCGGGCGCGCCGGACGGGACGGTGAGGCAGCACGGTGTATCCTGCTGTTCTCGGATCAGGATGTGATGATTGCGAAATACCTGCTGGAAAACAAGGATTTTTCGGAAGTGGCACCGGAAGATGTGGAGGTATTGAAAGAACGGGATGCCGGCAGGCTGCGGGCGATGGAGCGTTATGCGCGGGGGACGGGCTGCCTGCGCAGTGAGATTTTGTCATACTTCGGGGAAGGACGGCAGAAGCCTTGTGGGAACTGCGGGAATTGTGACCGGGAGGTCGAGGAAACAGACCGGCTTATCGAAGCGAAACAGGCGGTGAACTGCGTCTATGAGGCAGGCGGCAGGTATGGAATGAATCTCATATCCGGAATCCTGGCAGGCGCGAAACGCGCACGGATCCAGGAGATTGGCGGCGTGTCATACCGGACGTATGGCGCATTGAAGGAATTGGGGGAAAAGACGATCCAGGAACTTTTGTACCAGCTCATAGACGCGGGGATCCTGAGCCAGACAGAAGGGCGTTACAGCGTCATAAGGCTGGGGGATATATCCGCATTGAAAGGGGAGGATGCCCATTTCACGATGCGCACGCAAAAGCAGAAAGCAGATACAGAGGAAAAGGCGCAGGCAGCTGCGCCGCGGAAACGGAAGACGGACGACCTTACGGCCGCCGGCTACCGGCTGTTTGACCGCCTGCGGAGCGTTCGTACCCAGCTGGCGCGGGAAGCGGGCCTGCCGCCGTATATCGTGTTTAACGACAAGACCCTGATCGACATGAGTGTCCGGATGCCCAAAAACAAAACCGAGTTTTTGCAGGTATCCGGTGTCGGGGCGCAGAAGTGCGCAAAGTATGGCCCCAGGTTCCTCGCGGAAATCCAGGCGTTTCGAAACGAAGAGGGGTTATAAAAATTGCACGTGCCCCTCTTGCAATCCATAGTACAGCGGTGCACTTTGCTCAATCTGCGCGGCTCCCGCAGTCTCGTTTGTGATCTTCTTCATCAGTCCCTGTGCCTTTTCTTCCGGTACGGCACAGAGGATCTGTACATCCGCTGCGTAGATGGTATCACAGAGCGGGATCTCTTCTTGGCGCAGGAGGTATTCGATTTTTCCGTAACCATTATAATCCGTTGTAATGGTGAAACGGAAGCCTCGTACACGTTCAAGAAGCTGGCTGTGGGCAAGCGTGTCTTTGGCAGCTGCGCTGTAGGCGCGGGTCAGTCCGCCGGTTCCCAAAAGTACTCCGCCAAAGTACCGGGTCACGACCAGGACCACGCCCACGACACCCGCGCCGGACAGGACGTCCAGGATAGGTTTTCCGGCGGTGCCGGAGGGTTCGCCGTCGTCGGAGAAGCGGGACAGAAGGCCATGTTCTCCCTGCAGGACATAGGCCCAGCAGTTGTGGCGGGCCTGGTAATGCTCTTTCTTCTTTGCGGTGACAAACGCGGCCGCCTCTTCTTCTGAAGAAACGGACGCGATGGCACCCAGGAATTTTGATTTTTTTTCTATATAAAGCCCCTCGCCGGGGACAGCCAGTTCAAATGAAGGCATAATGGAATCCTTTCTATAATAAATAACGTTCCTGGATTGCCGTCATTGTACCAAATCCGGATTCGGATTTCAAGAAAAAAGTCCACGCCGCTTTCGACTGGTGGTGTGCTGGATTCGCACCATATTCGTGGTTGTATCTTTCGCCCGGCTATACTATAATGATCAGGGTAGGGAGGGATTTCATGAATTACAGCAGAGAAAATGCGCGGTCCGGCAGGTACAGGCAGGCAGGAATCCGCAGGGGGCGGTACAGGTCCCAGATGACAGCGGTTCGCTTTACGGTTCTGCGGATCATCTTCGTGGCGTTCCTGGTGCTGGTGGCAGCTTCACTGGCGGTGCTTGCGCTGTATGCCCGGCAGCAGATCGAAAAGCTTCCGGATATCGCAAAGGTGGATATTTCTCCGTCCGGTATTTCTACGCAGATTTATGACAGGCAGGGGAAGGCGCTGGAACCCCTTGCCGCGTCCGGGGCGAACCGGGAGTATGTTTCCCTGGATGAGATTCCGGAGGAATTGCAGTACGCTTTTGTGGCGATGGAAGATGAGCGGTTTTTCCAGCATAACGGGATCGACGTACAGGGAATTGCGCGAGCAGTCTTTTCCGGGATTTCCAACGGATTCCGGTTTCAGCAGGGTGGCAGCACGATTACGCAGCAGCTTCTGCGCAACAACGTGTTTGCCAGCTGGACAGATGAAAAGGATGCGAGCAGGATGGGGCGGACGATCCAGGAGATGTATCTGGCATTGCGGCTGGAAAAGAGCCTGGAAGATCCGAAGAATACGATTCTGGAAAATTATCTGAATACGCTGGTTCTGGGGCCCAATACCCTGGGCGTCGAGGCGGCAAGCGAGCGATATTTCAACAAGCCCGTGCGGGAACTGACCCTGTCCGAATGCGCAGTCCTTGCGGCGATCACGGACAGCCCGACGAAATACAATCCTGTGACGGATCCGGATGCAAACGCGGAACGACGGGAGAAAGTCCTGGCCCGGATGCTGTCTTTGGGCTTCATCAAGGAAACGGATTATAATGAGGCGGTCGGGGACGCGGTGTATGACCGTATCCAGGTTGTGAGCCATGAAAACGAGACGACGGCGATGCCATGTTTCGAAGATGCCCTGGTCGACCAGGTGATCACAGACCTTCAGGAAAAGTGGGGCTATGACGAATCACAGGCGTATCTGAAGCTTTATAACGGTGGATTTCGGATTTATTCCACGCAGGATACGAAAATCCAGAATATTTGCAACGAGGAAGTCAATCGAAAGAAAAATTATAACGGGAAACCGAAGGTCTCTTTTTCATACCGGCTGACGGTGGCAAAGGCAGATGGGACAACGGAAAACTACAGCGAGCAGACCCTGCTGGAATATTTCCGGAAGCGGAATCCGGCATACACGATCAACTATGATTCCCAGTCAAGCGCGCTTGCAGCAATCGACGAATATAAAAGCGCTGTGATGGAGGACGGGGACGTAATTGCGGAGAATGGGGAGAATGTGGTCTATACCATACAGCCACAGGTATCTATGACAGTCATTGACCAGAAAAGCGGCCAGGTGCGCGCGATGGTAGGCGGAAGAGGGAATGAAAGGGAAAGCGAGACGGTGAACCGCGCAACAGGGATTACGCGGCAGCCGGGAAGCACCTTCAGTATTCTGGCGGCGTTCGCGCCGGCACTGGATGCAGGCGGGAAGACACTGGCAACCACCTTTGACGATGCGCCGATGACATACAAGAGCGGAAAAGAAGTGGTGAACGATGACAAAGTGTACCGGGGATTTACAACAATCAGGCAGGCGATTACGGATTCCGTCAATGTTGCTACGGTCAAGGCATTGACAGAGGTAGGTACTGGACTAGGATACCAGTACGTTCAGAATTTTGGTATCACGACGCTGGAGAACGGGGATAATAACCAGGCACTGGCATTGGGGGCCATCACGAAAGGAGTTACGAATCTCGAACTGGCAGGCGCGTATGCGGCGATTGCGAATCAAGGTGCGTACCAGCGTCCTGTGTTTTACACGCGCGTAGAAGACCACTACGGGAATGTGGTTCTGGATACCGGAGAAAGTACGGAGAAGCAGGTGGTGAAGGAGAGTACGGCATGGCTTCTGACAAATGCCATGCAGGATGTACTGATACGGGGTACTGGTATGGCAGCATCCTTTCCCGGATCAGCGCTGGCCGGAAAGAGCGGAACAACGGAACAGAATGAGGATACGTGGTTTGCTGGTTATTCGCCGTATTACACATGTGTTGTATGGGGTGGCTATGACGATCACTCATCGCAGACGGACAGCGCATATTCCAAGGCGATCTGGAAGGCAGCGATGCAGCGGATCCACAAGGGTATGCGGCATAAGAGGTTCCGGCGCCCTGCTGGCATCATACAGAAGAACGTTTGCAAAAAATCCGGGAAGCTGCCCGGTTTGGGAATCTGCACCCATGATCCACGTGGGAGCATGGTATACAGTGAATACTTTGAAGAAGGGAGTTTGCCGGCTGGCAGCTGTGACCATCACACGGTAGTGTCCGTCTGCTCTGCGTCCGGACGGAAGGCGGGGGAATATTGTCCCAAGGAAATGGTGTCCTCGGTTGTCTGTATCACAGGGTGCAGCAGCGGCACGGATGACAGCCAGTATGCCCTGGGTTTGTCCGGTTTTTGCAATGTCCATAAGAAATCCCTTGTAAAAAAATAGGCAGAGTGTTATGATGAAATGGAGAATATGGAGTGCCAGGCTGGCGCATTGGCTGGGCTTTCTGGTTCCAATCTGCCTGCTGTACAGTTATTTTGCCTGGAGCGGCATTGGCTGCCCGATCAAGTACCTGACGGGGATTT
>CADBTO010000340.1 GCA_902797565.1 uncultured Lachnospiraceae bacterium | reverse complement strand
TCGCGCCTCCCTCTTTTGATGCAGTAGAATGGAAATCCATCCAATTTATTGAATTTTTATTTAATTTTCAAATCCCCTGCGGCAGAAGCTTCGGAATCAGGTAATTCTTCATATCATTATTTGATCGATTATTCTTTGCCAGGTTACTCTTCGCCGCTGCAACTGCCCGTTCTTGTATTTGGCTTTTGGGGATGATGGTAATCCGCTCTTCCTTGACCCCTTCCTCGATCTCTGCAATCACCGTATCAATCCGCTCCCCCAGCTTCTGAATCTCTGCTTCCGTCCGCAGATCTGCCTGCCTCTCCTTGTACATCCCGGACTGCTTGTATGCCTTCAAAGCCTCAAAAAACTCCGCTTCCACAAAGGGCAGATAGGTTTTTTTTTCGACTTCCCCATTTTTCCGCTGTACCTTGTATGTGATTGGAAGCGCTTCCTTGAATCCTTTTTCTACATCCTTTGTACCAAGCTCTCCCCAGGACAAATCATTGTCTATCCCTTTGATGGATGTGATCCGCCAGATGTTCGGTTTCTTTGAATCCACCTCGTGCGTGACGAAGTAATTGTGCTTGTGCCGATCCACCTGGCCACAGACCAGATCCAGGATCTGGAGCTTCAGGATCTGGTTCAAAGCCTCCGGGGTATACTCGATCGTAACATCGACACCCAGATTTTTCTTGAATTTCTGCTGTTCATCAAGCAGCTGCTGCATCTCCATCCCCTTTGCGCCTTCCATGACATTGAATCGCGCCAGCTGCCCATCCTTCTCCATCACCGCCGTCTCTGATTTTGCAATCACATTTCCCGCGCCAAGGTCTTCCGCCAGACGGCTGGTCGAAACATTCCGATTCGACATCACGGAGTTTTCCCGAATCCGCGCCGTAGTCGCCACTTCATACGTGACCACTCGTTTCGAACAAAACATGATCATATCCGCCTTGACCATGCTGTCATTCACCGGATTTCCCTTTTTGTCTGCCATTCCCGCAGGCGGCCTCATGTTCTCAAATACATCCGCAATCCCTTCCAGTGTCGTCCGCATTGCTTTATAAACCGGTTTTCCAGCCTGTTCATGCAGCCAATCTACAATGTCACGGACCAGCTGTTCGCTCGGCTTATCTCCATCTCTATGCTTAAAATATTCCTGCATATCCTCCCAAAGGGACAGTGAGAGCGGCTGGGCTCGATGAATCTGGCGGATCTTTGCCGCAACCTCTGCCCCCCATCCGCCTGCTTCTCCTTCATAATCCCCGAAATAATCGTCAAAACTCTGTCCCCCGAGGGATTCTTCTTTTTTCAGAAACGAATCGGTTTCATCCTCGTTGTGTACCTTATAGACCACGGAACTTCCGCCCCCGACCTCCTGGACATCTCCGAGATCGAGCTTCTTCGCCCGCGCCATATACAAAAGATCCGAGCACTTGCTGCCTGCCGTGATTCCACCCTGCTTCACTGCCGTGGCCGCCACCTGCTCCATCGCCAGCTTTTCCGTCCGAAGCATTGCCAGAAGGCGCGTTACAAGGCTCACGCGTGCCTTCCCCTGTGCCCGCTGTCCGCCGCCTTTCTGCTTGATATGTTCCAGATACGCCTGGCACTCGCCCATAAGCACGTCGTAACTGCCCAGCAGGCTCTGCACCATCTCCGGATTGAGCGCCCCATTTTTTTCCAGCCTGACCGGTGTATTCATAATCGCCCGCTGCCGGTCGATCCCCTCCTTCAGCCTCTGCATCTCCCCGCTATCCCGCAGATTGAAGATTCCAAACGTCTTCTTGCTATCCTTGATCTGCTGCTCGATCTGCTCGCGTTCATCCCTCTGCTCGGTTTCCAGCTCCGTCTCCTGCTCGCCTTCATGAAGCTGGAGATCATCGGTTTCAAAACTGTCTTCCTGCTCCTGCTCAACCTCGCCCGTTCCAAATTTTCCCATATCTCTTCCTCCCTATTTTCAAAGCGCCTTCGCGCACTGCCTACTTCAGCCGGAACATCAGCCCATAGCTGCCGGGACCGCAGTTGATCGCGACGGCCGGGGACGCGCTCTGGAAGACCACTTCCCCGAATTGCAGGCGTTTCTGCACTTCTTCCCGGATTTCTTCCAGCTGTTCCACCGGAAGCCCCGAATGCGCAATAAACAGGATTTTTGTATCCACACGGCTCCCGTCCCCGAATACCTTGTCCATATAATTCCGAATGGCCCCGGTCCCCTTGCCAAACACAACAGAACCAACCCGCAGCCGGTTGTGTTTCAGATCCAGCAGCGGATGCAGGGAAAAGGCCCGCAGAATCGCTGCCGTATGATGGGAAATCCTGCCAAATCCTGCCAGATATTCCATATCACGAACCACAAAACTGGAACTGATTTTGCTGCGTTCCTGCCGGACCGCTTCTGTGATCTCCTCAATGTCCATATCACTGCTGCAAAGTTCATTGGCATAAAGCACCAAAAGCCCCAGACCGCAGCTGACATGCCGGCTGTCTATGACTGTGACATTATCAAAGGTTGCCGCCGCAGCCGATGCGTTTTCATATCCCTTGCTGATACTCGATGAAAGCGTCAAATGGATCACATGGTTTGCCTGCAGAAGCTGCTGCGCAAAAAACTCTTCATACTCCTTCGTTTCCGGAGGCAGCGCCAGAACCTTCCCTGCGCCGCGTTTCATATACGCCAGGATGCCCCTGCCCTCCGTCTCGATGCCATCCAGAAAATTGCCGTTTTCTGTCTGAATATGGTAGGGCAGAACCGGGATATTCCTGGAGAGGGCAACCCCGGCCGGGATATCCGCCACGCTGTCCGTCGTCACAAGGATCGGCAGCTTTTTGCGCGTTTCCGGGACAGGAAGCAGCACATCCCCCACATCCTCATCGCCTTCTTCGAAGACATTCACCAGCTCCCTGGGCAGCAGCCGCAAAAGCTCCTTTTCCAGTTCCTGCGGCGTCACCGGCTTCCCCAGATATCCGTCAAATCCCTCCCTGGAATAATGCAGCTGGCTGCCGTTCTCGGAATTTGCCGTCATCGCCACAATCCGCGATGCCTTGCACAGCCCGCCTTTCTGCTTCCGGATCCGGTGCAGGCACTCCACGCCATCCATCTCCGGCATCAGATGGTCCATCATAATCACGTCGAAGTGCATCTCCAGGGTCTTTCGCAGCGCCTCCTCACCGCTTAATGCCGCCTCCATCTGGACACGGGTATCACGCAGGAGTTTTTTCGCAACCAGGATATTCGCCTCATTATCATCTACCACGAGCACGTGGGCAAACGGTGCCTCAAAGCTGCGCTTATAGCGTTTGCGCCGGTGGATCGAATGGTTTGATTCCAGGTTCAGTTCCCCGATATGCCGCTCATCCGCCACTTCCTGGGGCAATTCAATCATAAAGGTCG
>CADBTO010000339.1 GCA_902797565.1 uncultured Lachnospiraceae bacterium | reverse complement strand
TGCTGCCGATCCTTGAGGACAATGTTTCCCACGTCGCCGACGCCAAGCCCGTCCACCATGACCGCGCCGGTGCGGGCATAGGACTTCACGACTTTCGCATTCCCATCTTCCGAAAACTCCAGCGCGTCACCGGAAGACAAAATTTTGATATGTTCGCTGTCATACCCCAGAAGCCTTGCGATCCGCTCCTGCGCCTTCAGATGCTTGTATTCCCCATGTACCGGTACCGCATACCTTGGCTTGATCAGGGAATAGAGCAGCTTGATCTCTTCCTGGCAGGCATGGCCGGACACGTGCACATCCTGCATGATCACATTCGCGCCCTTCCGATACAGGTCATTCATAATCCGGGACACATCTTTTTCGTTGCCGGGGATGGGGTGAGAAGAGAAAATAATCACATCCCCTGGCTTGATCGCCACTTTCCGATGCGTACCGCTCGCCATCCGGGACAGGGCCGCCATCGATTCGCCCTGGCTTCCTGTCGTGATCAGGACGGTCTTTTCATCCGGATAATTCGAAAGTTCGTCCACGGAGATCATCGTGCCATCCGGCACCTTCAGATAACCCAGTTCCTGTGCCGTATTGATAATGTTTACCATGCTCCTGCCTTCGAGCACAACTTTCCGCCCGAACCTGCATGCCGCATCAATGATCTGCCGCACCCTGTCCACATTGGAAGCAAACGTGGCAATAATGATCCGGGATCCCGCATTCTCTGCAAAGATATTGCCAAGCTGTACACCGACCGTACGCTCTGACTCTGTAAATCCCGGACGCTCCGCATTTGTAGAATCGCACATCAGCGCAAGCACGCCCTTCTTCCCGATCTCCGCAAAATGCTGCAGATCAATCACATCTCCAAACACAGGC
Source organism: uncultured Lachnospiraceae bacterium (assembly GCA_902797565.1). Taxonomy (GTDB): domain Bacteria; phylum Bacillota; class Clostridia; order Lachnospirales; family Lachnospiraceae; genus Weimeria. Next base: position 4,129 of record CADBTO010000339.1, on the reverse strand, counting down.
GTATAATCAACTTTGAAGTCTCCGGTATGCACCAGCGTCCCCGCCGGTGTATAGATCGCAAACGCTGCCGCATCCACGATGCTGTGGTTGGTTTTAATAAACTCTACCCGGAAACTTCCCGCATTGATGCTCTGGCCGTAGCGAACCACTTTCCGCCGAACCTGTCCCAGCAGCCTGTGCTCTTCCAGCTTATGTTCGATGATACCCATTGTCAGCCTTGTGGCATAGATGGGCACTGCCAGCTCCCGCAGCACATAGGGCAATGCCCCGATATGGTCCTCGTGCCCGTGAGTAATGAAGATTCCTTTCACCTTTTCCTCATTATCCAGCAGATAGGAAATATCCGGGATCACCAGGTCCACGCCGGGCATATCATCCTCTGGAAATGCCATGCCACAGTCCACTACGATAATATTGTTCCCATACTCTATTGCAGTCATATTCATTCCGATCTGCTCCAGACCCCCTAAAGGAACAATACGAAGTTTGCTTTTTTCCCTATTCAAATGAAACATCCTCCATGATTTCCTCAAAAACGGAGAGGACCGCTGCCGTCTCTGGCGCGTCATAGGGCAGCGCCTCAAAGATAAAGTCTTCCTGGCTTTCCCCCTTCCGCAAAAAGACAGTGCAAAGCGCCTCCTCCAAATCCTCCTTGTCTGCTGCCAGAAGATAGGTCTTTTCCCCGATCACCGTCTCTTCCAGCACATAAAACGAAACCTTCTCACCTGTTTCGTTATCCTCCAGTTCAATTTTTTCCAGCTTTTCCATACAATGTATCTCCCGTTTGATGATATCCCATCAACCTTCGGAGTTCCGGATGCTGTCCAGATAATTCTGCAGAATCAGGGCCGCCGCAATCTTGTCCACGCTTTGCTTCATATCCGCCCCCCTGATCCCTGCTTCCTTGAGCACACCCTCCGCCTCGACTGTGGAAAGGCGTTCATCCCAGAGTACCACCGGGACATCCGTCCTGCGCTCGATCCGCTCTGCAAACTCCCTGGCCTTCTGGCACCGTGTGCCCTCTTCCCCGCTCAGATGGCGGGGATAACCCACTACCACACGTCCGATCTGCTCCGTCCGGATAATCTCGTCTATCCGGGCAAGGGTACGCCGCAGTTTCGTCTCCCTTTCACGCTTGATTGTTTCCATCGGCTGTGCAGTCAAAAGAAAGGGGTCTGAGATCGCGACACCCACGGTCTTAGACCCAAAATCAAGCCCCAGCATTCGTTCAGTTTTCATTGCTCTCATGATCCCAGGCTTTTGCAGCAATATATTCCTCCAAAAGCTCTTCCACCAGCTCGTCCCGCTCCATCTTCATGATCAGGCTCCGCGCATTTTTATGGCTGGTGATAAACGTCGGATCCCCCGACATAATATATCCGACAATCTGATTAACCGGATTGTACCCTTTCTCAGACAACGCCTCATAGACAGTCCGGATGATTTCCTTCACGCCATAGGTATTTTCTTTCTCAACCTTGAAATACTGCGTCCTTCCCAGGTCGTTCATATCGTCACCTCAATTCTAAAACACCACTACGATAACACAACATATTTGTTATCATAATCCTTTTATACAACAATTTCAAGTATCTCTGCGTTTTTTGGTAATATTTTGCCATATTTTCCGAAAACAAGGGTTCCGGGCCGTACTTTCTCTGCTGTACTAGAATCATCATACAGCATACGGACATACTCCCTGCTGAATCCGACCCAGTACTGCTTCCCATCCAATACAATCTGCTCTTCCAGCAGCAGCTGCGCATCTTTCCCCAGAAGGGAACTTCGGTATGCACGGGACATCTCTTCGGAAAGCGCCAGGAGCCTGTGCACCCGCGCTTCCTTCACCCGTTTCTCAACCTGCCCTTCCATCTTGTCTGCCAGGGTCCCGGGACGGCGGGAATATGGAAACACATGCATTTCGTAAAATCCAATTTCTTTTACAAAATCAAAACTCTCTTCAAATTCCTCCTCGCTTTCGCCAGGAAAACCAGCAATCACATCCGTCGTGATCGCCGGCAGAATGCCTGTTTCCCCATATGCATAACGCAGGTGCGCGACTGACTCCCGGTATGCCTCTTTAGAATAATGCCGGTTCATCCGTTTTAAGACCCCGGCAGAGCCGCTTTGCAAAGAAAGATGGAAATGCGGACAGACTTTCGGCATCGCTGCGGCCCACCGCGCAAATTCCTCTGTCACAATGCACGGTTCCAGCGAACCAAGCCGGATCCTTGAGATCCCGGGCACCTGTGCCACAGCCTCCACCAGCTCCTTCAGCCCGCCGGCTTCCTTCTGCGCCGCGCCGTCCCCCGGCGCATAATAAGCACTCAGATGGATTCCTGTCAGCACCACTTCCAAAAATCCCACTTCCGCAAGTGCCCGGACTTCATCAACAACATCCCGTATCGCGCGGCTGCGGCTGCGGCCCCGAAGGAACGGTATGATGCAGTAGCTGCAGAACGCATCACAGCCATCCTGCACTTTCACGAATGCGCGCGTATGCCGCCGGTCGACTCCTGCTTCTGCTGCAGCTTCGCATTCCCTGCCGGGTTCGATTCCCGGTTCACTCCCGCCTTCCGGCCCGGGCAGCCAAAGTTCCTCATACAGGAGTCCCTTTTGATCCAGATCCGAAACCCGGCAGACACGCTCTTCCTGGAACTGCAGGAGCGCCTCCAGAAGATCCCCTTTATGGTTGTTGCCCAAAAGAATATCACAGGCACCACTTGCCAGAAGATCCGCCGCCTGCTCCTGCACAAAACATCCCGCCGCCACCACAATTGCAGAAGGGCTGCGCCGCCTTGCACGCCGAATCATCTGGCGCGACTTTTTGTCCGCAATCTGCGTCACAGAGCAGGTATTGATGACATAAATATCTGCCTCATCTGAAAAGTCAACCAGCTTGCAGCCTGCATCTGCCAGCGCTTTCTGCATACGTTCGGTTTCATACGAATTAACCTTGCAGCCAAGGTTATGGAAAGCCGCCCGCTTTCCCTTCAAAAATTGAAACTTATCCTTGACAAGGCACTTATTTTCATTTAACATAATAACGATTGCACTATTTGAATATTTCTTGACAAAAAATAGGAGGGTTTTTCATGAAAACAGTTCAAATTTCGCTGAACTCCATTGACAAAGTGAAGTCCTTTGTGAATGTCATCAGCCAATTCGACAGCGACTTCGACCTGATCTCCGGCCGCTATGTCATCGACGCGAAGTCCATCATGGGGATTTTCTCCCTGGATCTTTCCCAGCCCATTGACCTCACGATCCACGCAGAAGAAGACGGCAGCATTATTGAGGCACTGGATCCCTACATCATTAAATAATTAAATAATGATACGGAAGCAGGAGGGGAAACGGATCCCCTCCTTTTTCGACGTCCTTTCCGGCATATTTTTGAACTGCGAATCACGCCTTATCCCACTTCCACCACATCACAGCTGGCGATCGCCTGCTCCATCAGACCATCAATCACTTCAGACAGCTTCCCCTCCGATTTCCGGATACGCTCTGCCTTCGGCTTTGTGACAGGATGTTTCGCCACAAAAATCGTACAGCAGTCCTCATAAGGCAGGATGGATGTCTCATAGGCTCCGATCTTCAGCGAACGATCCACGATCTCAAGCTTATCGAATCCAATCAGCGGACGAAACACAGGCAGTCCGCACACTTCATTCGTCGCCTGCAGGGACTGCAGGGTCTGGCTTGCCACCTGCCCCAGGCTCTCCCCGGTGATCAGGCATCCATCCCCCCGCTCTCCGGCAAAATGCTCCGCCAGGCGCATCATATACCGCCGCATAATAATCGTCAGTTCATCCTTCGGGCACTTCTCATAGATCGCCATCTGGATATCCGTGAAATTCACCACATACAAACGGATCTTTCCTGCATATCGGGATACAATCTCTGCCAGATCCTCCACCTTCTGCCGCGCACGCTCTGAAGTATAGGGCGGTGCATGGAAATAAACCGCATCCAGCTCCATACCCCGCTTGGCCATCATAAATCCTGCCACAGGCGAATCGATCCCGCCGGACAAAAGCAGCATTCCCCTGCCGCTGCTGCCGACCGGCATGCCCCCGGGGCCGGGATAAGTCCGCAGATAAAAATTGATCTGCTCCCGGATCTC